>JANMGF010000036.1:0-2025 GCA_031374535.1 Polyangium sp. (in: bacteria) | reverse complement strand
CCGCGGGAGCGCGGGTCGTGAAGGCCTTCAACACGATCGGCTTCAACGTGATGGCCCAGCCCGCCTTCCCCGACGGCGCAGCCACACTGCTCTACGCGGGCGACGACGCGGAAGCAAAAGCCACGGTGCGTCGGCTTTCGGAGGACATCGGCTTCGAGCCGGTGGACGCGGGCCCACTCTCGATGGCCCACTACCTCGAAGCGCAGGCGTGGATCTGGATCTCGCTCGCGATGAAGTACGGGCAAGGCCGGGACATCGCGTTCCGGCTCGTCCGGCGCTAGACCCCTCCTTACAGTAGCTACGGCTGCGGCGGAACGGCCGACGGATCCATGTGAAACACCTCCCAGTGGTGTCCGTCGAGGTCGTAGAAGCTCCAGCCGTACATGAAGCCCATATCCATCACGGGCATCGCGTGCGTCCCGCCGGCCGCGATGGCGGTGTTCACCATCTCGTCGACCTCGGCCCGGCTGCTGCACGAGAGCGCGAAGAGCCCCTCGGTGAACGTGCCGGTGTCGCAGAGCTGCTTTTTCGTGAAGTCCTTGAAGCGGCTCTCGACGAGGAGCATCACGTACGCCTCCTCGCTGACGATCATGCAGGTCGCGTTTTCGTCGGTGAACTGCGGGTTGAACGTGAAGCCGAGCTTCGTGAAGAACGCGATCGATCGCGGCAGGTCACGGACGGGCAGGTTGACGAAGATCTTGCGGGAACGGTTCGCGGTCACGTGTGCCTCCATGGGCAGGGTTCGATGCATGGACGCCGCGGGGGCTCCGGAATCATCGGTCTCGCGGAAAAAATTCTGAACAGCTCCCGCCACGGACAAAGCTCCGCCGGCAGGCCAAACCGCGGGAAAAGCGCCGCGGTGTCGAGGAAGTAATTCATCGTGGCGATGTGATCCCCCTCGATCTCGAGCACGATGAGCGCCCACGGCTTGTGGCAGCCCCCGGGCTCGGTCGGCGGCCGCCAGGTGCGCAGGGACGCACGCCCGTCGAACTGGCCGAGGGCGCGCCATGCCCGGAGCATCGTCTCCTGGACGGCGTCGTCCGCCTCGGCGGCCGATCCCAGCATGCGGTAGCAGTGGCCGGTCAGCGCGCTCGGTGTTCTTCGAGGTGCCGGGCGGAAGCGTGAGCGACGTCGGGGCCGGCGGCGTGCGGAATCGGGGCCGAAAGGTCAGCCATCGCAATGCCGGCATCTTACACGGGCAAACGGCGAACGGGAAGGGACAAACGTACGCCGAGGCTCTTCGTCAGCTCTGCGTCTTCAAGTTTGCCAGGACGTACTGCACCGCGATGCCCACGCCCCCGCCGTGACGGACCACGAGATCGTAGAGTCGCTGGTATTCGGGCGAGGTGTTGTCGGGGCAAACGGCCGCCATCACGCCGAGCCAGTTCATGGGCTTCGCTCCCGCCTGCACCATGAGTGTCTTGCCGTCCTCGTGGGCCTCGACGCTCACGCCGCCGGAGGCATCACTGACGAAATAAACGCCGAAGCCTGCCTTCCGCGCCGAGATCACCGTCTGGGCGAGGCACACCTCGGTCCAGAGCCCGCACATCACGAGCTTTTTGCGCCCGGTCTTCTCGACGGCCGCGACGAACGCAGGATCCGACCAGGCATTCGTGTTGTGGCGGTCGAGCTGCGGTACCTCGGGGAAAAGCTCGCCGAGCTGCACGAACAACGGATCGGCGAGAGGGCCGCCCTTTGCGTTGATCGTCGAGAGCACGACGGGGATGTCGAGGGCCTTGGCCACCCGCGCGAGCCCGGTCACGTTGTTGACGAGCGCCTCCGGGTCGATCGAGCGCACCGGGAACGCGACGAACGGCTGATGGTCGATGAAGATGAAGACGCTGTTGTCGATCGTGAGGTCATTGATGTTGTTCATGTCGGTCTCCTCGCGGGGTCGGCGTCGAAGGTAAGGGCTGGGAGCATCGAGACAAGGGATACGTTCTGGGGTAGACTGTCCCGCATAATGGGACAGCGGGCAGACTTCTCCGCCGCGGCGGTGTTCGTGCAGGTCGTGGAAAGTGGCAG
>JANMGF010000608.1:0-6011 GCA_031374535.1 Polyangium sp. (in: bacteria) | reverse complement strand
GCCATCGACGATCGCCGTGCCCGCGCCGGTACAATTTTCGGAGTCCCAGCACGTGAGCACGGCCTCCGTACACGTGGCAGTCGAGTCCACCTCGCACGCGCAGGGGGTGCAGATGTTCCCCGGGATCCCGGCGCGCAGCGTCAGCATATCGCCGCTGGGGCACGGGGCTGGATCCATCTTCCAGTCGAGCAGCTTCCCCCAGAAAGGCCCCACCCAGCCCGCAGGCACCTGCGCGAAGCATTGGCCACCCTCGCCGCAGGGAACGCCCGCGCCCCCGCCACCCGCAGCACCGGAGCCCCCGGAGCCCCCGCTCCCGCCCGCGCCCCCGGGCCCAGCCGACGCAGCCACGCCTGCGCCGCCCGCACCCCCGGACCCACCCGCGCCGCCCACCGACGACGTCGTTCCAGCCGGAGGCGGCTCGAAATCCGTCAGCCCGCACGAGGCGATCCCGACCGCCATGGCCCCCACCCCCGCCACCACGAGCGCGCTGCGTTTTTTCCACCCGATCATCGCATCCTCCTCCAAGCAAGAAAAGCCGGCGTCGCCCGGCACCCAACGGCGCGCTCCCACACCCGAGCCGCCTCACCGAAGTCCACGATATCCGAACGCCGTACGCGCGTCATCAGCCCTCGCCCCTACGCATTCGCGCGGTCGCCTCGAATATGGTTTGATGCGCGCGTCGCCATGCACGCCCCGCCGGCCGAGGTCCTCGTCGTCGCCACCCCGAGCCAGGACACCCGCGCCTCGCGGATCGCCGAGCGGCTCGAGGAGCGAGGGCTCCGCGCCCGGCGCTGGCCCGCAGACGACGACGACGATCCCGCCCGCTCGCTCGCTCGCGCCACGAAGAACGCCGCCGCGATCGTCGTGCTCGTCGATCGCGGGTTTTCCGCCGGCAAGATCGGCGCCCCCGACGAGCTCGTCCCCGCGCTCGCCAAGGCGGCCGAAAAGCTCATGCTCGTCGCCGTGGATCGCCCCGCGCTCGCCGCGTTCGCCGACCTGCGCGTCGACGTACTCCCCACCCGCGGCGACCTCGCCGAGCTCGATCCAGGCAGCGTCGAGGACGCCGAGCGATACATCGTGCATGAGCTCGCGGCCGAGGTCGACGCCTCGTACGCGCCCGAGAACGCGAAACACTTCGACGAGTACCGCCTGCTTTTCGACAGCACCGAGCGCCTCGTCGAACGCAGGCGCGGCACCACGCAGACCTTCCTCACGGTGAACGCGGGCCTCTCGGCCGTCGTCGCCTTCTTGATCAAGGACCTCGCGCTCACGGGCGCGCGCCTCGCGATCGTGACCGTCCCGCTTTTCCTGACCGGCATGCTCGCCTGCCGCCTCTGGCAACGCACGATCCTCCAGTACGAGGCCCTCGTCGACTGGCGCTACCGCCAGCTCCGTCGCATGGAGCGGCGGCGCTTCGTCGGCAGCTACCGCCTCTTCAGCCGCGAATGGGACGCGCTCTACGCGCCGCGCGCTCGAAAACGATTCGGCTTCTCCGGCCTCGAGGCCACGGTCCCCCGCGTCTTCCTCGCGCTCTACGCCTTCGGCATCCTGTTCGCGCTCGCTTCGCTCGGCGGCCTGCTCGAGCGGCTGCGCCCTTGACGCGCGGCGTAGGCTGCCCGGGACAAGCGCGTGTCGGGGACGATTTTCCAGGCCTCCACGCGGGCTTGTCGGAAAACGGGTCGAGCACGGCCACGCCGAGGGTTGTGGAGAGTCGGGCGGGAGGGGTATAGTTCGACTGGATCCGCGTGCCCTGCTCCGGGTCCCTTTCGCTTCATCATGTCGCCCACAGGCCCCAGCTCGAAGCCCGCGTCCGCTCGACCGCCGAGCGAATCCGCGATCGCGGGCGCGGAGGAGAGCCCGCCGAGCGAGGGATCCGAGGCGGCCGCGCGCGCCATGAACGAGACGCAGGACGGGTCGAGCGAGTCGACGCGGATGCGATCGCTGGCCGAGACCTCGCCGAGCGCGACGTACCTCGCGGGGGACGTGATCGCCGGCAAGTACCAGCTCTCGAAGGTCCTCGGCGAAGGCGGCATGGGCGCGGTGTGGCTCGCGAAAAACCTCGCGCTCGACATCGACGTCGCCGTCAAGCTCATCCGCCGCGACTTCGCGACGGCCGAGGCGTCGCAGCGGCTCTTGCAAGAGGCGCGGGCCGCGGCGCGCATCGGGCACCCTTCGATCGTACGCGTCTTCGATTTCGGCACGACCGAGCAGAAGGACCCCTTCATCGTGATGGAGGTCCTGCACGGCGAGTCGCTCGCGCAGACCATCGCGCGCAAGCGCAGGCTCAACCCGACGGCCGCGGTGCGTACGCTCCTGCCCGTCGCGAGCGCGCTCGCCGCCGCGCACGGCAAGGGCATCGTGCACCGCGATCTCAAGCCCGACAACGTCCTGCTCGTGACCGACGATCGCGGCGCCGTCGTCCCCAAGGTCGTCGACTTCGGCATCGCCAAGCTGCATCAGGAGGAGGTCGTGCGCACGGAGACGCTGGCCGGCGTGATCCTCGGCAGCCCGCACTACATGTCGCCGGAGCAAGCGTGCGGCCGCAGCGACGTGGATCATCGCACCGACGTCTGGGCCTTCTCCGTGATGCTCTACGAGGTCGTGACGGGCGTGAAGCCCTACGACGGCGGCAACTACAACGCCCTGCTCAGCGCGATCCTCCTGCGGGAGCCGGAGCCGCTCTCCGAGCTCGAGGTGGACGACGAGGAGCTCTGGTCGATCGTCCAGAAGGGCCTCACGAAAGAGGCCGACGATCGCTGGCAGAACATGCGTGAAATCGGCGCCGCGCTCGCGTCGTGGGCGCAGAGCCGCAACGTGGAGACCGACGCCGCGGGCAACTCGATCCGGGCCCACTGGCTCGACTCCGAGGACCATCGACCGCTCTCCGACAGGCCGCCGGCCTCCGTGATCCAGCCGTCCTCGCCGCGGCCTCGCCTCCTGTCCGAGGTTGATCTGCGCGCGCCGCCTTTGCCCTCGAACGTCGGCGGCGCGATGGCCGAGCCCGTCGAGATGGCCGAGCCCGTCGAGCAAGATGCGGACGCAGACGCAGACGCCGACGGATCCGCGCCGAACCCCTCGAACGAACCTCTCGTCACCGCGAGCACGCGCCCGCCGGAGCGTCGCTTCGCCGCGCTCTGGATCGGGCCCCTCGCGCTCCTGGTGGGCGCGCTGGGCACGGGCGCATGGGTGCTCTTGCAAGGCGGACGCGCGCCGAACGAGACCTCCGCGCGCGCGCCCGCGGCCCTGACCACGGACCTCGCGACCGAGACCGAGACGAAACCCGCGAACGTGCCCGCGCCGCCGCCCGCGCGCGCGCTCCCCTCGGCCGCGCCCACAACGAGCGCCAGCAGCGAAGCCCCCCCGGTGGATCCCACGGGACCCGCCACGGCCCTTCCGAATGTCCCCAAGTCGAGCGGCAAGAAGGGCACGAGCCCGACCATGCCCGTCCCCAAAGAACCGAACTTCTGAGCCCATGAACCCACGCGGCACGCCGCTCACGCTCCTCCTTCCCTTGCTGCTCGGGCCGTTCGCGTGCTCCTTGCTCGCGGAGTCGGAGCTCGTGGACAAACCTCTCACGAGCACGTCCTCGAGCGGCGGCACGGGCGGCAGCGGCGGCGTCGGCGGCGTCGGCGGGAACGACGGAGGCGCGGGCGCGGCGCCCTGCAGCATCGCGTGCGCGAGCGGCGAGGCGTGTTGCATGGACGCGTGTGTCGACCTCGCGACGAGCGTCGATCACTGCGGCACCTGCGGCAACACGTGCGCCGCCGGGGAGCGCTGTTGCGGCGCGCAAGGCTGCGCCGCGTGTTGCGAGAAGGCGGACTGCCCGCAGGATCACGAGTGCCAGGCGAACGTCTGCGTGATCCAGTGTCAGGCGCCCGCGGTCCCCTGCGGCGACGTCTGCGCGGTGCTCCTGGAGAGCACCCCGCACTGCGGCACGTGCGACAACGACTGCCTCGCGGGGCACACGTGTACCCTCGGGGTCTGCCAGCCGGGCTGGGCGACGATGACCAAGGACAGCGCTCCCTCGGCCCGGCAACGCGCGGCGGCCACGTGGGCGGGCACGAAGCTCTTCGTCTGGGGGGGTCAGAACGCGCAGGGCGCCCTCGCCGACGGCGCGCTGTACGATCCGAAGACCGACGTCTGGTCCCCTGTGAGCTCGATGAAGGCGCCCACCGCGCGCGTCGACGCGGTCGCGGTGTGGACCGGCGACCGCGTCCTCGTCTGGGGCGGCGGCCCCGAGAACAGCCAGGTCGCGTACATGAACGGCGCGCTCTACGATCCGGCGAACGACACGTGGACGGACGAGATCATCGCGCCCCTCGCCCGGCGCGCGCCCATCGCGCTCTACACCGGCAGCCGCGTGCTCATCTGGGGCGGCAGCAGCGGCGGCTCGCCTATCGCCGGCGGATTCCTCTACAACCCCGGCGGCGCGTGGACCCAGATGAGCACCGCGAACGCGCCCAACGCGCGGACCAACGCGGGCTACGTCTGGTCCGGCACGGAGTTCATCCTCTTCGGCGGGCGCCCCCTCGGCTCCGGCGCGTCGAACGAGGGCTTCGCCTACAATCCCACGATGGACAAGTGGCGCAGCCTTTCCACCGTGTCCGCCCCGACCGCACGGTATGATGTCTTCACCGTGTGGATGCAGGACAAGATGCTCGTGTACGGCGGGCGCGACGCGGGCGGCGCCTTCGATGATGCCGCGATCTACACGCCGATGGGCGACACGTGGACCTCCGCGCCCTCAAACGCCAAGCGCTCGGCTCCTGCCGGCCGCACGGGCTTTCCGGGCTTTCTGGGCACACGCGCCTTCCTCGTCGGCGGCCTCGATACGAGCCAGAAGCCCACGACCGACGGCCACGTCTTCGACGCCGCGAACAACGTCTGGCTCGACCCGATCCCCGGCTGGATGCCGCCCGCCTACCACGAGTACGGCGTGGGCGTGTGGACCGGCGCCGAGCTGATCCTCTGGGGCGGCCTCGACAACAACGGCGCGCTGACCACGAACGGGGAGCGTTACCGGCCTTGACCTGGATCGGAAGGCGCCTCGTCACCTCCCTCGTGCTCGCCGCGACGCTCCTCGCGCCGGGGACCACGTACGCGCAGAGCCCGGCCGACGTCGCCCTCGCGCGTGAGCTCTTCCGCGACGGCGCCAAACTCGCGCAGGAAGCGCGCTGGGCCGAGGCGCGCGAGCGGTATACGCGTTCACTCGCCCTCCGCCGCGCGCCCCTCACCCTCTACAGCCTCGGCGTCGCCAACCGCGAGCTCGGCCGCCTCGTCGAATCCCTCGAGAGCTTCCGCGCCTTCCTCGTCGAGATGGATCCCCAGAACGCGGCCTACAAGCCGTACGAAGAGCCCGCGCGTGAGGCCGTCGCGGCGCTCGAGAAACGCGTCGGCAGGCTCGATCTGCAGGTGGTCCCCGCCGATCCGAAGGCGCTCTCCGTGCGTGTCGACCGCGAAGAGGTCCCCAAGGCAGCGCTTGGCCTCCCGCGGATCGTCGATCCGGGCGAGCACAGCATCGTCGTGCGTGCCGAGGGGTATGGCGAGGCCAGCACCACGGCCACGGTCGCCGAGGGCGAGCAGATCACGGTCACGGTGAAGCTCGTACCCCTCGGCGTGAAGGGTCCCGGCCCCGGGCCCAAGAAGAAGCCCCCTGGCGGCGACACGCCCCCGATCGTCCCCGAGCGCCCCGTCGCGCCGATCGTCCTCCTCGCGGGCGGCGCCACGTTCCTCGCCACGGGGCTCACGGTCGGATTGATTGGTGTTCAAAAGGCTTCGAACGCCCCCGTGCAGGACGGCCCCGACGCCACGCAGGCCCGCAGGCTCGCGCTCGCCGGGGACATCGTCGGCAGCCTCGGCGTCCTTGCCGCGGGCGCCGGGCTCGCGATGCTCCTCCTCGGCAAGCCCCCGCCGGACGCGCCTGCCGATCCCGCAGAGGTCTCGGTCCGCCCGTTCGTCTCTCCGACCGGCGTGGGCATCGTCGGCCGTTTCTGATCACGCGTCGTCTGGTA
>JANMGF010000530.1:0-19958 GCA_031374535.1 Polyangium sp. (in: bacteria) | reverse complement strand
CCGCTCGGCCCCTTGGCCGAGACCACCGCGACCGCGTCCGGGAAAAGCAGCAAGCGACGGGCGTCCATCGCGGCCACCGGAGCGTCCTTCCTGGGCCTGCAACGGCCGATCACGCACGCGTCCGCCTCCGCGGCGCACGGCACGTCGGGCGCGCAGACGGCCGGGCCGGGTGGGCTCTGCACGCAGCCCAGCGAGACCACGGCGAGGAGCAGGGCGAAGGGCGGGCGAGCAATACACACGGCGGCCCGGGGACCCTAGCAAAAGGGCCCGCCCTCTCCCACCCTGGAAAACGTCCGCGCGCCTCGCCGAGCGCTCGCTTCACCCCTCGGAAGGGAGCGGCACAGGCGGCGCGGACCACCGCGTGATCCGGTAGATCTTGTCGCCGCCGAGAGGGCATTCGCCGCGGCCGTCGCAGTTGCTCGTCGTCACGTAAAGCGCCCCGTCCGGCCCCGTCATCACGTCCCGGAGCCGCCCGAGCCCCGTCGGCCCCTCGCCCTGGAAATAAACCTCGTGGTGCTCGATCCGCCGCGGCTCCTGCCGATCGAAGGTCACGCGGTGCAGGTGCTGCGAGCCGAGCGTCGCGATGATCAGGCTCCCTTTCCATTCACGAATGGCGTCGCCCTGGTAAAGCACCGCTCCGCCCGGCGGCGTTGGTTGTTCGAATACGAGCGCCGGCGCGACCACCCCGAGCGCCACTTCACATCCGAAATACGTCGGCCACCCGAGATCGTCGCCCGCCCGCGCCCGCGTGATCTCGTCGTGCCCCCGCCGCCCCATCTCCCCGCTCGGCCCGTGATCCGCCACGAGCACATCGCCCTCGGGCGCAAACGCGAAGGCCTGCACATTCCGCACGCCGAGCAGGTACACGAGGCTCTTGCGATTCGGATTGTCGTCGGGCACGTCCCCGTCCCGCGTCATCCGCAGGAGCTTCCCGGCGAGGCTCTTCGGATCCCGCGCGAGCTCCGGCCGCTGCGCGTCCCCCGTCCCTGCATAAAGCATCCCGTCCGGCCCGAACTGGAGCCGGCCGCCATTGTGAAATCGACCCGCCGGTATGCCCGTGACGAGCACCCGATCCCGCGTCGCGCTCGCGTTGTCCGGCGCGAGTCGATATCGCTCGATCTGGTTCTCGGGCCCGTCCGGCCCGCGCACGGTGGCATAAACGTAAAATTGACGATTTTGCGCGAATTTCGGATCGACGGCCAGGCCCAGCAGCCCGCCCTCGCCCTCCTCGACCACGGGCAAAACGAGGAGGGGCGGCGTGAGCGCGCCGTCGTGGATCAGCCGAATGCGGCCCGGTCGCTCGGTCACCAGCATGTCGCGGCCTGGAAGGAAGGCCATCGCCCACGGCACCTCGAGCCCGTCCGCGATGACCTCGGCCTTCGGGGCGGCGCCTCCGGCCGGCCCCGTGTTCGGCGCCGGAACGAATGTGCAGCGCTCATCGACGCGCGGCGCGGCATTCGTCGAGCATCCACCTGGGAGTGCGCCGAGGATCATCCCGAGCAGCACCCCGGCCGGGCCGTACCAGGTTCGAGGGATCGGGCCCTGGGGGCACACGCGCGGCATGGCAGAGCCACCATGCAAGCGGGAGGCCCGCGCAAGAGCGTTCCGTGACGTGTCAGGGCGATACGGGCGGCGCAGCGCGGAGCAATACGGGCAGCCACCGCGAAAGCGTCAGGCCCACCATTGCATCGTGGGGCATGGGCTCGCGCGGCTGCACGTGCTCGAGCTCCCGCAGATAGCCGGGCGCGGCCGGGTTCTCCGCGAGGCCCTTCGCAAACACCCCGCGGAACTCGCTGAAAGGCCGTTTCGCCCACGAGAGCGTCTGCCACGAGACGATCACGTGCATGTCCGGACGACCGGCGGCGAGCACCTTCGCGAAATCGGGGAGCATACACGTGTCGATCGCGAGCGCCGCGTGCACCTTGGTTTTCCCACGGATCGCGGTCGCGAGGCCCCCGCGCGCATTGCACCCTCCGCCCGAGTGCGCCGCGACGAGGATCCGGCTCGGATCGACGCTCGCCACGCCGTCGAGCGCCGCGCGGGTTCGCTCGACGAACCCGTCGAGATCGAAGGCCGGCCAGCTCGTGACGGCGTTCGTCACGGCTTCCGGCACGATCGAGCTCGGCGCGGCCACGATCACCGGCGGGATTTTCCCCTCCTCGACGAGCCCGGCGACGATACGCCGCACGTCGCCCTCGTTGCCCCCGCCCATCCACCGATACTTGATGCGATCGCTGTTCAGGCCGTGGATGAAGACCACGAGTGGCCTTGGCGCGGCGGCGTCCGTGAGCGCCGTGCGATGCACGAACGCCCGGCCGAGCCATGCGCGCTCGCGGTGGCCGACGTCCTTGCCATCCCACGCGTAATCGACCGTCTTGCCTTCGAGCGGCGGAGGCGGCGGGGGGTTCTTCTTGCCCTTGGCCCCTGCGGGGGACGCGGCGAGGACCAGGACAAACCCGACCGCGATCGCCGCGAAAAACGACCGCCTGGCCTTCGTATTCGTGGATCCACGCGGGTCTCGGGGGTTCATGGGGCGAGGCCCATGGTAGCGTATTCGGGCCGAAGATCGCGAAAAATCAGGCGAGGCGTTCGGCCGGCGCCTGCTCCGGGGACGACTCGGGCTCGGCTTCGAGGCCGGCGTTCGGGTTCATCAGGCAATACACCACGCCGCCCACGCTATAGACGACGGCGATGCCGAGCAGGTACTCCGGCAGGATCCGGAGCGGCCCGCAGATGTAGGCCCCCACCAGGTTGCACACCGTGAACGCGTTGAAGAGCTTGTTTTTGCGGAGCTTCAGCTTCGGCAGGCGGACCGAGCTCACCATGAGCCCCGCGCCGATCACCAGCACCGCCGGGCTATAAATCAACGCACGCTCCGGCAGGCCGTACTTGTCCCACGTGAGGAAGGCCGAAGCGATGAGCGCGCCCATCAATGTGCCGGGGATCCCGAAGAAGATGCTCTCGCCGCCCGTCATCACGTTGAAACGCGAGAGGCGAATGGCGAGCGCGAGCGCGTAGAGGCCCGATACCACCATCAACGCATTTTTCTCCCAGCCGAGGAACGGCCCCACCGGGAGCAGCCGGTAGTAGATCAACGCGGCCGGCGCGATGCCGAAGACCACGAAGTCGGCGAAGCTGTCGAACTCCACGCCGAACTTGCTCGTCGCGTTGAGCAGGCGCGCGGCGCTGCCGTCGAGTTTGTCGAGCAGCACCCCCCACAGGATCATCCACGCCGCGAGGCGGAAATTGCCCTCTGCGCTCATCACGATCGAGCCGAGGCCGAGGAGAAGCGAGAGCCCGGTGAACCCATTGGGTACGAAATAACGAAGCGGCGGCACAGCCGGAGATCATACATCCGTCCAGGGCGCCGCGTCAAAAGCCATAACGCGATCTGCATCTCGACGGCGTGGTGCGCAAAGCTCTTCGCAGGGGCCCTCTCACGGAAACCACGGCGGAGCTGCCGACTGGGCGCCGATCATGGACGCCAGGCCGAGGGCGAGGGCGGCGAGCCCGCCGATACCCCACGCGGGCGAGGTCTCTCCTCTGCGAAGCTCCGCGACCAGGGAAACGACGTCCCCTTCAAGGACCCCAAACCAGGGCGCCTTGCCGCGTACGAGCCGCGCGCCACGGGCGGGGACGCGGTAGAGCGCCGCGCTCGCCTCGTCGCGAAGGATCTCGCCCACGGCGACGACACGATGCCCCACGCGGACCCTACCGAAGGCGAGCGGATCGGGCGGCGTGTTCTCGCCGTCAGAGCGTTCGACGCGGAGCACGTCGCCGTTCGTGTCCTGGAGGACGAGCGGATACGCGACCCATTCGTCGGGCGTGGGGCCCGTGGGCATCGTGGCATTCGAGGCGTGGACCGGACGCCCTCCCACGACCCACGCGTCGATCGCCACGAACTGGCTCGGCGCGGCCTCGGCGACAGGAATCGGGGAAAGGCGCGCGACACGCGAGGAGAGCCGCCGGGCGAACGTGCCGGAAACGATCGAAATAGGGACGAGATACACCCCGAGAAACAGCCCCCCGAAGGCCGTCGGATACCACGACAAACCTCCCGGAACGGAGAGGACCCACCGCACGCAGGCCAGGATGACGCCGATCCCCGGCGCGGCGAAGAGCGCCATCAACGCGGGGAACACGACGAGGACGACGGCGTAGATGAAGAGGGATTCGACGACCCGGCGGGCGAGTTCTTTCACGCCGGTGCAAACGACCCGGCGGGACCAGGATTCCCACGGAATCGTCGATTGCCACGTTGTCCCGACGCGCCTCCTCGGACCTCGCGCCGTTGCAAAAATGGCACGCCGCCGGGCGTTTTACCGCGGTTTCGGCCGAGACGCCTCCCGCGCGTGGTCGACGAACAGAATCCCGAGGAACACGAGCAGGACCGCCTCCACCAGCACGATCAGGCCGAGGGGCCATTCGGGTTTGTCTCGGAGCACGCGGAACACGTACGCCCCGAGCGCGGCCATCCCGGAGAGCACGAACGTCAGGAGATCGATCGCCAGCTGCATGTGCTTGCGTTGCTTGCGCCGCGCGTCGCTCCTGTGGAAACCCTCCCAGGCGAAGGGCGCCCGCCGTGCCTTGACGAGCCGCTGGATCTGCTTGGCGAGACGGTCCTCCAGGTACATCCGGATCGCGGTGACCTTCTGGTCGTTCACGAGGTACGTCCACCCGAGGATGGCCGTCACCCAGGGGACGACCAGAAATGCCTCGTACATCGGGCCTGCGTCGCCGAAGCCGCCAAGCGCCACGCTCGTCACGCCTCCTACCGCCCCCACCGTGACATAAAGCAGGTTGTCACGAAAACCGATCCGCGCGCTCTGCTCGGACTTCAGCGCACCGTACTCGCCCAGGAGTACGTTGAGCTCCTGCTCATTCGAACCCCCCTCTTCCTTGCGCTCCTCCGCATTCATCCCGAACCTCGCGCAGCGTCGTGTGCCGAAGCACCTGTTTGCTTCGATTTTTCGAGCGTAACGTTTCGGCCAGGCCATCGTCAACGGAGAACGAATTCGACGGCGAAGAGCGATTCCCCCCGGGGCTCGTTCCGAGGTATCTTCGGCCGCGGCCGTCGGCGTCGCGTCGGGGGGCGCGCGCCGGGCCCAATGCACCGAGAATCCCGTGTCCGACGAGCCGACCGAGCGCCCCCGAACGACCAGCCACCCGAGCGTCACGCTCGACGAGCGCGCGCTCCTCGACGAGCTCCGCGCCGAGGTCGAGACCCTGCGCCGCCGGGTGATCGAGCTCGAGACCGCGTCCGCCCAGAGGCTCACGCCTTCACCCCTCGAGCTCGAGGACGAGGGCATTTTCCTCGCCTCGAGCGAGATCCTGCGCCACGCCCGCACGCTGCTCATGGGCCTCATCGCGCATGGCCCGGACGTGGTCTTCGTGAAGGACACGTCCGGCCGCTACGCGCTCGTCAATCGGCTCTTCACGGAGCTCTTCGACAAACCCCCGCGGGCCGTCTTCGGCAAGACGGACTACGAGCTTTTTCCTGCCGAGGTGGCCACGCGGATCCGCAAGGTGGACGAGGACATCCTCACGGCCGGCGCCGTCCACGAGTACGAGGGCATGATCCCCACCTCGCACGGCGCGCGAATCTTCTCGACGCTCAAGTTCCCCGTGCACGACGAGCAGGGTCACGTCATCGGGCTCGCCGGGTTTTCGCGTGACGTCACGGCGTTCCGGCAGGCCGAGGCGGACCGCGACGCCTCGCACGCGCGGGCGCTCGACGCCTACGCGACCGCGCTGCGCGAGCTCGAGGCGCCCGTCGTGCCCATTGCGCGTGGGGTTTTTGCGGTTCCGCTCGTCGGTTGCCTCGACGCCGCGCGCGCGGCCCACGTGGAAAAGGCCGTGCTTTCGGGCATCGCGGAGCGCCACGCGGCGTGGGTGATCCTCGACGTGACGGGGCTCCGCGACGCATCGGGTCAGGCCCTCGCGTCCCTCACGCGTATCGCGCGGAGCGCCCGTCTGCTCGGCGCGCGTGTCCTCGTATCGGGCATTCGCGCCGAGCTCGCGAAGACGCTCGCCACGCAGAACGAGGGCCAGCACGACTTCGCGACGCGTGCGACGATGGAGAGCGCGATCGCGTTCGCGCTCCGGCTGCGCGCGAGCCATTGATCCGCACCGGCTCGAAAACGACCTTTCCGGCCCGATTCCATCGTGATACGGTCGTGCGAACTTCACCCATGGCCTATTCCTCCGAGCCCAGGACCCACTTCGAGCTCCGCGCCGGAGACCTCGACTTCGGCCACCTCACCGTCGCGCGTTTCTCTGGCAAAGAGCGCATCTCGCGGCCCTACGCCTTCGACGTCGTCGTGCTTTCGCCGGCCCAGGGGCTCGACGAGGCGACGTTCGAGCGGGATACTGTCGGCAAGGATGCCGTCCTCCGTATCGCGGTGCCGGACGCATCGCCGCGGGTCGTGCGTGGCGTCGTCACATACGTGCGCGCGGAGGGCGCGGCCGAGCAGGGCAAGATCGCCTTCCGCCTCCGTATCGCGCCGCGCCTCGCGTTGTGCCGGTTGAACCAGCGGAGCCGCGTCTTTCAGGAACGCACGTTCCCCGAGATCGTCACCGCCGTCCTTGCCGAGCACCGCATTCCGTGTCGTTTCGATCTGCTCGACCCTCACCCGCGCCGCGCGTATTGCGTGCAGCACCGCGAGAGTGACCTCGCGTTCGTGCAGCGCCTCGCCGCCGAGGCCGGCGTCTTTTACCATTTCGAACATCCCGGCGACGGCAGCGACGACGCACGTGAAATCGTGGTCTTCGGGGATTCCCCCCGGTTTTACCCACGCATCCTCGGCTCCGAGGTCCTCGTGTTCCGCCAGGCCGAGGGCGCGACGGCGCTCACGATTCGCGAGGACCAGGTCACGCGTTTTACCCGACAATCCCAGGCCGCGACGGAGGGCACGCTCGTCCGCGACCATGATTTCAGAAAACCCACCGCCGAGCTACGAGCGAGCGCGGGCAAGGCCGTGGGGCTCGTGGTGTACGAGCACCATGGCGAGGACGAGGAGCCGGAGATCGAGCCTGCGCGGGCGATCACGATGCTCGAGCAGAAGAGGGCACGCGCCGCGCTCGCGGAGGGCGAGACGTATTGCCGAAGGCTCTCGCCGGCCTTCCGTTTTTCGCTCGACGATCACGATATACCCGCGCTGAACGGCGATTACGTCGTGGTCCGCGCCGATCACGAGGGGCACGACCCGCTCTACGTAGGGACGAACGACGCGGTCTACACCACGACCTTCCGCGCGGCGCCGGCCTCGGTCGCGATCCGCCCCAAGAAGCCGCGCCGCACGATAAGCCAGGTCATGGAAACGGCGACCGTCGTCGGACCTGCCGGCCAGGAGATCCATACGGATCCGTACGGTCGCATCAAGGTGCAGTTCCACTGGGATCTGGAGGGCAAACGGGACGAGCATTCGTCCTGCTGGATCCGGATCGCGCAGGCGTGGGCGGGCACTGGCTGGGGGTTTCAGTTCATTCCGCGCATGGGCATGGAGGTGCTGGTCGGGTTTCTCGGCGGCGACCTCGACCGCCCCGTCGTGATGGGTTGCCTCCACGACGCGACGCACCCGCCTTCGTTCAAGCTGCCGGACGAAAAGACCCGGAGCGGCATTCGCACGCAAAGCACGCCGGGCGGGGGTGGATACAACGAGATCTCGTTCGAGGATCGCGCGGGGTCCGAGGAGATCTCCGTGCATGCGCAGAAGGACCTGCGCGAGACGATCGAAAACGATCACGACGAGACCGTGACGAACGACAAGACGGTCACGATCGGCGGCAAACACGTCCTGCGTGTGCAAGGCGACCGCGACGATCACGTGGCCGGCGCGCTCGTGCAGACGGTTTCAGGCGGCGCGAGCGTGAGCGTCTCGGGCGGCATGGTCCAGACGACGAGCGGCGACGTCGCGAGCGAGATTCGCGGCAGCCGCGTCGAGGTGGTGCACGGCTCGGAGAATCACACGGTGCACGGCGACCGAATGACCGTGGTGATGGGCCAGAGCGTCCTCCGCGTCGAGGCGGAGCACGCGGTCGTCGTGGGCGAGGGCCGCGACGACGGGATCGTCGAGACGAACGTCTCCGGCAAGTGGATCGTATCGGCTGGAAAAACCGCCCGTATCATGGCGGACGACGGCATCTCGTTCGTCGTGGGTGACAGCGTGGTCGAGATCCTCTCGGACCGGATCGTCCTGCGCTCGCGCCGCGTGGAGATCGAGGGGCAGGAGAGCGTGGCCATGATGGGCAAAGGCCCTGCGGTGCGCCTCGGCGAGGACGCGGAGATCGTGGCGAAGGTGCTCAAGCTTTATGGCGAGAAATCGTCGATCGAGCTCGATCACGACGCGAGCGTGAAGGGGACGCGTGTCCTTTTGAACTGCAAGGACAGCCGGCCCAAGGACCCGACGCGCGACGAGCCGGAGCCGGAGACCGTGAAGCTCTTGTTGAAGCTCACGGACGAGGACTTCGTGCCTTATACGGGCAAACTCTACGACCTCGTCTGCGAGGGATTCAAATGCGACGGCACGACGGGGCCGGACGGGGTCCTCGAGCGGGACGTGCCGAAGGGCGCGCAGACGGCGCGGATCACGTTGTGGCTCGGCGAGGATCGTACGGGGCCGAAGCGGGAGTATTCGGTGAAGCTCGGCGCCTTGCCCGACATCGCCTCGATTGCGGGCGCGCAGGTGCGGCTGAAGAACCTCGGGTATTACACGGGGGCGGGCCGCGGCGACATCGACGACGAGACGCGCGCGGCGCTCGCCTGGTTCCAGCGTGATCACGAGCTCGAGGAGTCGGGTGTGATGGACGAAGCGACGCAAAGGAAACTGCTCGAGGCGCACGGAAATTGAGGGTGTCATGACGATCCCCGAGGCCGACAAACAATTCATCCAGGCGGCCTACGAGGCCCTCGCCAAGGTCTCGAACCCTGCGGCGCACCCGGGCGTACCGCCGCGGCTCGTCGTGTGCCTCAATCACACGGAGACGGACATCCCGGAGGGCGCGATCGGCGCGAGGCCGTACCTCGACAGCGAGCTCGACAAGGCGGATCCGGCGACGTTGACGACGATCCTCGCATGGATCGAGGAGCGCCTGCACCGGAGCCTCGACGAGGCGTGGGCGGGGCCGGCCGGGAAAAACGACGATTGGGACGACAGCGAGGGCGAGGAGGCCTGGGCGCGGGCGCTCTCGGAGATCGTGTTCGGGCAACGTTATGGGGGCCCGGGGCAGGCGTATTTCGGGAACTCGAAGTGGGATTCGTACATTTTTTCGCGAATCCAGCGCCGGAGCGTCGATTTCGAGAAAGCTTGCACGGCGCGGAAGGACGCGACGTTCCCTGCGACGCACCTGGAGATCCAGGCGTACAAGCTCAAGCTGAGCAAGGCGGGGGAGACGCTGGAGAGCGCCATGAACCCGAACACGGATCCGGCCGTGTCCATTGCTTGCGCCTGCCAGCACCTCACGACGTACGGCGTTTTGACGCGCGGCTTCACGCTGGAGCAGCACCTCGACGGGGCGAACCTCGCGGCGAGCCAGAACAAGGGCAAGCCCCTCTTCGACGAGAAGAAGGGCGGCAGGTGGTACCCGACGAACCTCGCGCATTTGCGCGTGCCGGTCGCGACGGGCATCGAGCCGCTGCCGGCGAAAAAGGGAGCGGCTGCGGACAGCACGCAGCGGATCCCGGTGCCGATACGGCCGGGATCGGCGTATTGTTACAATCCGTTCGGGGATGCGAAGTATACGACGGCGTGGGTGCCTCCCGAGTGGGTCAAGGTTGACGAAAAGGGCGTTCCGCAGCTCAAGAAGGAGCATGTCGGCAAGTCGCTCGACAATGTGGTCGAACCGGAAGGCGTGCTCAAGACCCCGCAGGCGCTCGTCCACGATCCCGAGAAACAGCTTTCTTCCGTACAGACGATCGCGACGAGCGACGCCAAATATATGGACTTACCACCGGAGAATCTGGCCATCCAGGTCGATGTGCCGGTCTCTGGGCAACGCAAAGGCTCGCACATCCATCTCGTGCTGCGGATCAGCAAGGACAAGAAAAAGGTCCAGCTCCTCGACACGACGAATGGCCATCCTATCGACGAGCATCTGGCGCACACGCTCATGACGCCGACGGACAGGCAAGGCATTTACGACGGGAACTTCATCTCCGAGGTTTACCAGGGCACCACGTTCTGCGGCCTCGGCGTGCCGCCCGAGCCGCCCGAAGATCTCGTCGAGATGGCGAAATTCATCCGGCAAGCGCGTCCGATCGGCCTCTTGCGTCTCGTCATCACGGAACGTGTCCCGTCGGCCAAGATGACGGACGACCATGTCCTGTACGTGAGCAAAATGTTCCGGATGTACGGGGACGGCGACGAGGACAACTTCCACATCTCGCGCTGCGTGTGGGCGCTGCGCAACATGCCTGGATTCACGAAGCTCCAAGCCTGGTTCGTCATCTACACGCCCCAAGGTGAGCTCGCGCGGATGATGTGGGAGCACGGCGCTCGCAAGCGAAGGCTCGCGGAGATGGAGCCCGTCGTCTACGAGGCCAAGAAAAAGAAGTACGAGATCAAGAAGGCGATTCAATACCAAAACCGGGGCGACGGCAAGAAGAAGGAATTGCTCGTCGAGCCCACCCCCGGGCTCTCGTATGTCCATGATTATCGGGATACCATCGTCCTGACGAACGCGCCGAACGGCACATGTCTTTACTGGCACCGCAAGCGCTCCGATCTCAACTTCGGGGCGACGAGCGAGAGCTTTCAGGGCAATGCAATTCCGGACGCCATTCGCGCTCGCCTCGCGCCGAAGCCCAAGCAAGACGCCGCGCTACGCATGCCTTACGATGGCGAGCACGTACACGAGCGGTTCTGCGATCCTTATACGAACGACCATTCCATCGAGATCCCGGATCTATTCCGGGACGGCAAGCCCGCGGCCGCGCCGGCGCCTTCCCCTGACCTTCTCGCGGATTCGGCCATCGTGCACGACGACGATCAATCGGCGCCGGACGTCGCATTCGCATGAGTTTTGCCATGATTGGACGGTCCTTTTTCCTCTCCATGCCGCTCCTCGTCCTGGCGTGTGGTTCGTCCACCCCAGAGCCGCAGAAACCCGTGCCTTTGCAGTCACCGGGAGCGGCCAACACCGCAGCGATGACGACGGCGACCGCCCCCGCACCAACGACGGCACCCACGACGACGACGCCCCCACCCCCCTGCACGCTCGCGAGCGCTCCCGATGTTTGCCAGGCCGCGTGCGACGTGGACGACGCCCCGAGTTGCCGGAACCTCGGATTGCTCATCCAGAGGGGCAAGGCCGGTCGACGGAATTACGGCCGCCTCGTCGCAGTTTATCGCAAGGCCTGCGATGCCAAGGACGCCGAGGCCTGCGACGAGCTGGGCTCGCTCCTCGGGGACGGCGCTCCGTCCGTGGAGACGCACCGCAAGGCCTGCGACGCCGGGTACATGCCCGCCTGCGGCCATGCCGCCGGCACCCTGCTCGTCACGGGCGACATGGGAGTCCTGGCCGAAAAGGAGCCCGATATCAAGGCGGCTGTGGCCCTCGCGCAGAAGGGATGCGATGCGGGGCACCCGAACGCGTGCACCATCCTCGGCAGCGTCTATCGCAAGGGAAAACAGGTCAAAAAGGACCACAAACTCGCGAAGCAATATCTGCAACGCGCCTGCGACATGGGAGACTACCGGGGCTGCGCCATCGGGGGCACCATGTACGAGCTTGGATGGGATGGCGAGAAGCCAGACGAGGAACGCTCGCGGATTCTCCACCAGAAGGCATTCGAGCTCGTGCAAAAGTTGTGCACCGATGAACTCCTGTCCTGTGACGTCCTCGCCGAGTACCACGCCAACGGATTCGGCACGAAGCAAGACCCCGCCAAAGAAATCGAGGTGCTCCGGGATGCATGCGATCGTGGGCATCCGGGCCCCTGCGTGCTTCTGGCAATCAAGATGGAGGGGGGACAAGGGATTTCCAAGGACGTCCAGGCTGCCGGCGCTCTGTATCTCCGCGCCTGCGAGGACGGAGAGGGCGCCGGCTGCTATCGCCTCGCCCACTTGCACGCGACGGGCAATGGCTTCCCGAAGGACGAACCGCGGATCGCCGCGCTGCTCACGCAATCATGCGACCTCGGATCCATGCCGAGCTGCATCTGGCTCGCCACCAAGCAAAGAACAGGCGACGGCGTACCGAAAGACCTGAAGAGCTCGCTCGCGTTGCGCAGGCTCGCGTGTACCCATGGCTCGAAGGAGGCCTGTGGTCAGCTCGCACTCTTGCTGCTCGGCACGGATGAACATGGCGTCCCCCGAAAGGAAGCCGAGGCCGAAGCGATTCGTACCCTGACCTTCGGGTGTGACCACGTCGAGTCCGGCTTCGATTGTTATCAGCTCGCCTGGATGCACGACGTTGGCCTCGGCTTGCCGAAAAACCGCGCTCGCGCTCGGGTGCTGGCCCAAAAGGGGTGTGACCAAGGCGAACGTGCCGCCTGCCTGTGGGTCAAGGATCCGACGCAGGGTCCACGACCGACCTGGATCGAATTCGTGAATCCAACCAAGAAATGAGCCACGGGAGCGGATCATGACCACCAAACCCGGTATTTCGTCCCTCAACCTCCCCACCGACGAACGCCGCGAGGGCCTCACGCTCGAACGGTTTGCCGAGGTGATGGCCTACCGGAAGTTTTTCCCGGCGCATTTCGAAGAGGAGGTGCTCCTGCGCCTCGGCATTCGCCCTGCGCGCTGGGCGAGGGCCGCCGAGGCCTGGGGCGAGGCGCTCGCCTCGGCGGCCATCGAGGAAAAACCCGAGATTGTGCTCCGCTTCGCCCGCGCCTTCGGCGGCACCTCACGCAAGCTCCGCGAATGGCCGCCTCGCCTCGAATCCCTCGGCGAACCCATCGATCCGGATACGCCCGATCCCGAGGAGCGGGCCCCCGAAAGGCCGTCGTTCATGCTCGACACGCCTCCCTCACGCGCGCCCCAGAGCGCAGGCTCCGTGTGGACGCGTTACGTCAAAAGCCCCAGCCCCCATGCCGCGCCCACGCCCCCGGCTCCCCCTGCGCCCCTCCAGGCTCCTCCTCCCCCGCCTCCTCCTCGGACGCCCGGGCTCGGCGAGACGGCCGATATCAGCTCGTTCGTCCCTCGCAAACCATTGCCGTTTCAGGAGCCCTCCGGCGAGGACAAACTCGCGCAGGAAGTGTTCCTCGAGCCCGGTGACCTCCGAAAAGGGCCGGGGTGGTCGGGGCGCTGACGCCCGTTTGTCCTCGCCGATTCAGGAACCGAGCGGACAGCCGCAGGTATCACATTGCCCGGCGCGGCGCGAGTTCTCCGAGGAGCAATGCAGGCAACGCTTCGGCAGGAAATACAGGACCGCGAGGCCGACGATGCTCAAGAAGGCCATGAAGCTCCACCCGACGTGCCTGCCGCGCATTTTCGTGTAGAAAACCGTGCCGGCGACGAAGA
Source organism: Polyangium sp. (in: bacteria) (assembly GCA_031374535.1). Taxonomy (GTDB): domain Bacteria; phylum Myxococcota_A; class Polyangia; order Polyangiales; family Polyangiaceae; genus Polyangium. The sequence goes on along the minus strand of JANMGF010000530.1, from coordinate 6,495 downwards.
GGACCGTGCCGACGAACGGAATCAGGTAACCGCCCGTGAAGCGTCCCACGATCTGGAGGGCGAAGCCCGGGACGCCGAGCCCGAAGCTCAGGACGTTGAGCTTGAGGAGCTCCTTCTTGATCTCGGCGCGCCGCGCAGGGCCGAGCTCGTTGCCGGAGCCAATCCGAAAGCCGATCGGATTCCGCGGGGGTTCGTAGGGGTTCATCGCCGATCCCATCGAACACGACCGGACACGCCCCGTCAACCCGGGACAGAGACCCGCGGCGAAAGAGCACGCGCCTCGGCGGCGGCGAGCTCCAGCGCGAGCCCGATCATCGCGTCGAAGCTCGTCTCGCGCTCCGCGGACGATAACGCGCGGCCCGTCGGCAGGTTGTCCGCGACGGACAGGAGCGCGAGCGCCCGGGCGCCGTGCTCGGCCGCCACGCCATAAAGACCCGCCACCTCCATCTCGATCGCCAGAATGCCCATCCGCACGAGCGCCGCGTGCAGGCCGACCTCCGGCGAATAAAACAGGTCCGAGCTGAACACCGAGCCCACCCGGACGGGCTGGCCACGGCGCGCGGCGATCTCCACCGCCTGCCGCGCCAGATCGAAATCGGCGACGGCCGGGAAATCATGCTCGAAAAAGCGGGTGCGGTTGACCCTGGAGTCCGTGCCCGCGGCGATGGCCACGATCACGTCCTGCAGATCGACCTCCGGCCGCAGGCCCCCGCAGCTGCCGACCCGGAGGAGGACACGCACGCCGTAATGGCGGATGAGCTCCGTCGCATAGATGGAAATGGACGGGATGCCCATTCCGTGCCCCATGACGGAAATACGTTCCCCCTGGTAATGGCCCGTGTACCCGAGCATGTTCCGTACGGCCGTGACCTCGCGCGCCCCCTCGAGGAAACGCTCCGCGATGTAGCGGGCGCGGAGGGGATCGCCGGGCATCAGGACCACGTCGGCGAAATCGCCGGGGGCTGCGGAGATGTGAATGGTGGACATGGGTGCCGGGTTATTCCAGGGTCGAGTTCGAGATCTGGGGATCGCCGTCCGCGAGCACGAAAATACCAGGGAATCCAGGGGTTTCGAAGCCAAGGCTCGGGTTCTTCGAGAGCTGCGAGTCCTGGAGGACGAGTTTGCCCGTGCGGTCGTTGCTCACGAAGAAAATGGCCCCGCCGCCCTCGTTCGCGTGGTTCTCCGTGATCTTGGTCCCGCATACCGTCAAGGTGAAGGTATTGCCGTCGTTGTAGATCGCGCCTCCGCTGCCGCCGCCGGGGGTGCCGTCCTTCGCCGGGTTCGCGCCATTGCCGATCGCGCGCTGGTGGCTCATCAGGCTGTTCAGGACCGTGTACGAGACGCCGATGCTACTCAATGCGCCGCCGTTCGAGCAGACGTTGCCGAGCTTCTCGTTACCTCCGAACGTGCTCGTCACGACGTACACGGGCAGGCCTTCGTACTGGCTCAGGACGCGAATCGCGCCGCCGCCCACGTCCGGCCCGACGTCGTCGCAAATGTTGTTGAAAAAGCGGCTGCTCACGACCTTGAAGCGGCCTCCACGCACGAAAATCGCGCCGCCCCCGTCCGGATCCTCGCCTTTCGAATTCCCGTCGACGAACGTCAGGTTCTGCACCGTGAGCCGCGGGTGATCCTGGTTCTGGCACATGGCCGTCGTCCAGTTTTGCGCCTCGTCGCAGGTGTTCATGTAAAGAATGCGTCGCTGTCCGGCGCCGCTCAGCGTGACCTTGCCGCCGCCGTCGATCACGATCTCCGGGCCGGTGTCATTGAAGATCTTCGCCGTGCGATCGAGCGTGATGACCACCGGCTCGGGCCCGCAGTCGAACGTGATGATACCGCCCAATGCGACCGCATCGACGAAGGCATCCGACGTGCAGCTCTCCTTCGTACCCTTCCCGACGACCCGGCTTGGATTCGAGGTATCCACGGCCTGGGCCTCGGCAGGCACGGCGCAGGCCCCGTCCAAGTTTCCCGCGGAGGGCCCCTCGGCCGGGTTCGTCTTCGGATCGACGGGAGCCGGCTCGGATTCACCCCCGCAGCCCCAGAACGCGCCCGTAGAAAGACAAACCAGAAGCGCCCCGTGAATTTTTCCTCGTCGCATCACTCGCCTCACTTCTTACAGATATCGAACTCGGCAATGGTCGTTTCCAGATAAAAATTCGATCCCGACGTGTGTCGCTCGGCGAAAAACAATGCGAAGGGGAAAACCTCGCCCTTCGTGATGCCGAGGGCCTCGGCCGCTTCGTCGAGGAGCAGGGTCCGGCTCTCGGTCGCGTGGACGCCGCCGAGGTCGATGGCGAGCCTGCCGTTGACGAAGACCCAGAGGTCGTCGTCCCCGCTGAACGTGAGCGACTCCCCGCCGACGTAACGGAAAGGGATCTGCATCTCCAGGGTGAAATGGTAGTTGTGCGGGTTTCCCTCGTTTCCGAAGAGTTTCCCGTCGATCGGGAAAAAATCCGGGGCGCTGAATCGGTACACGTCCGGCGCGCCCGGGCTCGAGGCGAGCTCCAGGGTGAACGATGTTGCCGCGTTGACCCCGGGGACGTCACGGTACCATTCGTCGAAGTTCGCGTTGCCGCTCGTCGTGGGTGTCGTGGGGTTTCCCGCGTACACGGGTTTGTCTTCGGGGCCGAGGGAGGGCTCGACGATCCCCAGATCGAGCCCGATCGCGGCCTCCTCGAAATCGGGATGCGAGACGAGAAAATCGCGGATCGTGACCCCGATGGGGAGCGTGGAGGAGGGCCGAGGCGCAGTGCAGCCCTCCCACTGCCCGAGGACACACCTCTCCTCACCGACGCCGCAGATGGTCTCGCACGCGCGTTTTTGCCCTTCCACCTGGCAGATGTCGAGCTCGGTGCGTGCGCCGCAGGCCGCCGTGAGGGCGAAGAGGACGCACGTGATCGCGCCGCAGAGGCCCCCACGAACGGTCGTCGCCATGACGATCATCTTCCCCCGAAGGAAAGGGGAAAGCAATGGGTTCTACTGGAGGAAACCCGCGGAGCAGGAGTTCGCGACGAGCCGAGCCCACGAACCGGTGCCCTGCATGCCCGTGTGACCGGTGCCGTTGCTGTAGACGACCTTGAAGTCGGGACGGTACGCATGCGCGATCTCGCCGTCGGCATAGGTGCCGTCGACGATCCCGACGCCCTGCACGATAAGGACATCGCGATGGTACGAGGCGTAGGTCATGACCCCATTGTGGAGGAACGTCGTGCCGTCGCCCGCGTAGGTCGAGGTCGAATACCAGTTGTCACCGGTCGGAGAGACGACGGGGGAATACCCTTCCGTCATGATCGTACCGTCCAGCGAGATGCCGCTCGTGTTCGTCGCGAAGACGCCGAGGACGACGTTGCCGCCTGCGTCGACGAAGCTGCCGAGGATGTTGCCGAACGTGGTCGCATTCGCGTACGGCTCGTTCACCCAGGTGTGCACGCAATCGTATGCATTGAGGGTCGCGAGGGAGGGCGTGGAGACGCGTGGATTGACGTACGTGACCGTCCCGCCCGTGATCGCCGCGATGGCAGAACGATAAGCAGCGTCGTCGCTGGACGAGGGTGCGTAGGCGATCTTGATGCGCGCGCAGGCGCTCGGGGCGCCCTTGCAACGGAAATACGGCTCGACGGCGCACGTCGTAGTACACCCGTCGCCGTTCACCTTGTTCCCGTCGTCGCATTTCTCGCCGGCCGTGATCACGCCGTTCCCACAAGGGAGAATACACACGCTCGGCGCGCCGCTGCAGGTGTAGCCGGGCTCGACCTGGCAGCTCGACGAGCATCCGTCGCCCGGCATGGTGTCTCCGTCGTCGCACACCTCACCCGCGACCAGGAGCCCGTCGCCGCAGACCGGCGCGCAGTTCTTGCCATCACCCGCGAATCCGGCGTCACACGTGCAGGAGAACGTGCCGGGCAGGTTCATGCAGGACGCGTTCGCGCCGCAATCGTCCGTGCCCATCAGGCATTCGTCCACGTCCGTACACGTGACGCCATTCCCCACGAATCCGCCGTTGCAAGCGCAGGAGAACGAGCCCAGCACGTTCATGCAGGCCGCGTTCGCGTCGCAGTTGTCCGTATTCAGGCCGCACTCGTCCGCGTCCGCGCACGTGACGCCGTTCCCCGCATACCCGATGTCGCACGTACAGGAGAACGAGCCCGGCACGTTCATGCAGGCCGCGTTCGCGTCGCAGTTGTCCGTATCCAGCGTGCACTCGTCGAGGTCCGCGCACGTGACGCCATCGCCCGCATAGCCCATCGAACATGCACAGGCGAACGTGCCCGGCAGGTTCATACAGGCCGCGTTCGCGTCGCAGTTGTCCGTGTTCAGCGTGCACTCGTCGAGGTCCGTGCACACGGTGGGCATTCCCGAACAGCTGAAGCCCGGCTCGAGCGCGCAGGCCGCCGAGCAGCCGTCCCCATCGGAGAGATTGCCGTCGTCACAAGCCTCGGTAGCGCCCACCGCGTTATCGCCGCAGACGTCGCCGCCGCCGCCTTGACCACCTGCTCCGCCCGCTCCGCCTGCGCCGCCCTGGCCTGCCTCGCCGCCCTGGCCTGCTTCGCCGCCCTGACCGCCCGTCCCTCCCTGGCCCGCGTTGCCGCCTTGGCCACCCACCCCTGTGGCGGTCGTCGACGAATCTCCACCGCAGCCCGGAGCCGCGAGTGATACGGCCCCGATGAGCGCGGCCCAACCAATCCCCCGCATCCCTCCTTGCATGCTCCGACCTCCTGCCGCGCTGCTCCTCGCATAACGCGCAAACGTCGGGCATCGAACCCTGGACGGAACCGGATGTCCAGAGATTTCCGCGAGAAAGGACGGGGGGTGGGCTTACCGCGCCGTCACGCTCTTGGCCGTTGCGTGAGCCGGGTCGAGAGGAAAATCAAATACAGACCCGCCAGACCCACGAGCACGTACACGATGCGCGTGAGCGCCGAATCCATTCCGAAAAGGGCGGACACGAGGTTCCACTGGAAGAGCCCCACGAGCGCCCAGTTGATCGCGCCGACGACGACGAGGATCATCGCCACCCACGCCAGACCCGACATCCCATCCGTGCGTGTATCTACCATGCGGGATCGTCGATGCACGGGACGGACCAGCCGAGCCGCTCGGGCGAGCAGGGCCGCGTTTTCAGGACAGAAAGCCGAGGAGCGCCCCGTAGGTCTCGAGCGGCGCCTCCAGCGGGATGAGGTGACCCACGCCCCGCAACGTGCGGAGCCGCGCGCCCGGAATCCGCCGCGCAATGGTCTCGCCATTCTCGTACGGAATGAGAGGATCGACGTCGCCGATACGCGCGAAAGCCATGGGCCTCGCCTGTCGGTACCCGTTCGCGCGCGGCGTCGTCGAGGAGGAGGGGCCGCGCGCGGGAACGAGCTTTGCAGCCGGGCGCATCTTGCGTAGGCTGCCGCGAAAGCCCCGTCCGGGCCCTCGGGAGAGCATCGATGCTCGACATGTCGCAGTTGCTCAAGGCCTCGCTCGCCACGCTGATTTTCGTCGCGATCGGGCTCGTCGTCTTCGCCGTGGCGTTCATCATCATCACGAAGGTGACGCCGTTCTCGATCCGCAAGGAGATCGAGGAGGACCAGAACACCGCCCTGGCGATCGTGATCGGCTCGGTGATCCTCGGGCTCTCCTGGATCATCGCCGCGGCGATCCACGGCTAGCGGGCGGGCGCGAGGGAGGTCCCCGAGCTCCTCGTGAACGGGCCCTGGATCTGGGGCGCGCGCGTCGACGTGGCCGTCTTCGGCGGGTCCGCGGCGCTCGCGCTCGTGCTCGCCGCGCTCGCACCGGCGCTGAGCGACGAAGGCGCGTTGCCTCTCTGGGGATGGCTCGTCTTCGTGCTCGCGGTCGACGTCGCGCACGTGCACACGACGATCTTCCGGACGTACTTCGATCGCGAGGAGCTCCAGAAACGCCGCGCGCTGTACGTCGCCGCGCCGCTCGGATGCTGGGCCGCGGGCGTGCTCCTTCATGCCACGTCGGAGCGGCTCTTCTGGCGCGTGCTCGCGTACGTGGCCGTGCTGCACTTCGTCCGGCAACAGGCGGGCTGGGTGGCGATCTACCGCGCGCGGGCCGGTGAACGCTCGCGTGGAGGTCGCCTGCTCGACGACGCCACGATCTACGCATCGACGTGTTTCCCGCTGCTCTACTGGCACGCGTACCTGCCGCGCGCGTTCCGGTGGTTCGTCGAAGGCGACTTCGTGACCCCCTCGCCGTGGCTCGCGACGCTCGTCCTTCCCGCGGGGATCGTCTGGGCCGCGCTCCTCGTCGCCTACGCCGCGCGCGCGGTGTTCGTCGCGGCGCGCGGAGGCCCGAAAAACCCGGGCAAACACCTCATCGTCGCGACCACGGCGATCACCTGGTTTGCCGGGATCGTCGCGACGAACTCGGACTTTCAGTTCACCGTGACGAACGTGCTCGTGCACGGGATCCCGTACATGGCGCTGCTCTGGGCGTACACGCGGGAGCGCGCGCGGGAGGCGCCTTCGGGGCTCGTCGCGCGCG
>JANMGF010000490.1:0-4869 GCA_031374535.1 Polyangium sp. (in: bacteria) | reverse complement strand
GCGAGCTTGGTGCCGTCGGGAGACCAGGCGGGCTCGCCGCAGCCGTTGCCCATGGCGTTGTCGTTGAGCACGGCGCCGCCCGCGGCGCTGACGATCCGCAGGACGGAGGTCGCGGGGTTCGAGGCCGCGTCGTTGCTGACGAGGATCTTGTCGCTCGTGTGGTTGAAGGCGCTGAAGGTGCCGCCGAGGCCGGTGCCGGGCGGGATCGCGCCGTACTGCGCCGGGGTCTGGGTCAGGTCGATGGTGATCTGCGGGAAGGGCACGCCGGTGTCGAGCGTGGCCATCATCGTCTTGCCGTCGCGGCTGACGGTGTGACAACCCCAGCAGCCGCCGGGGTTGAAGAACTCCTCGGGCGTGGCGGAGTCGGGCTTGATCTTGAGGATCTTGCCGTTGCCAGCGCCCATGGGCAGCTCCCAGTAGTAGACGGCGCCGCGCACGCGGCCCTGCGCGATGTGCCAGGTCTGCGTGGTGGGTTGGTAGGCGCCGCCGCCGGGGGCGAGGCGCGAGAGCTGGACCGTGACCGGGTCGCTCTGCGAGCCCGTGCCGGAGGCGCCGATGTGCTCCCAGTCCTTTTGGTCCATGAGGTACCGCGCGGGCGCGCCGGTCTGGAAGTACGAGACGTACTCGAGGTGCTTCTCGGTGATCTTGAGGCGGTAGATCTCGCCGCCGGACACGCCGTTCCACTGCATCTCCGGGGCGAGGACGCCGAGCGGGAAGACGGTCTGGTGGTACGGGTAGACGAGCTGCATGCCCGGATCGGGGCCGATCGGGTTGTCGAAGGCGGCGATCTGGCCCGGATCGAGGTTCGCCGCGTTGACGTTTTTCTTGACGTTGACGGTGACGTTGGTGCTCGCCTCGGCCCCGCTGTACTTGGCCGTGAGGACGCCGATGCCGCCGACGTTGCCGGTGGGCGCGAAGGTCGCGCCGGTCATGTCGCCGATGTCCGGGCGCTCATAGACCCAGGTGACGTTGTTCGTGACGTCCTGGCCCTCCGGGGTCTTCACGGTGAAGACCTGCGTCGGGATGTTGATGTCGACGACGCTGAGCTGGGGGTTTTGGGGCGTGATGATGAGCTGCTGGACGTTCGGGGTGCCGCCATTGCCGCCCGATCCGCAGTTGAACAAGCAGCCGCCTTCGCCGCCTTGTCCGCCCGGACCGTTCCCGCCGCTGTTCGAGCCGCTCGAGTCGCCGGCGTCGCCGCCCGAGCCACTCGTATTGTTCGAGCCGGCGCTGCAGCCGTAGGCGAACATCGCCACGCCGAGGGTGCTCACGATACCAAGAAATGCGAAGCGTCTGCGCATGCCGTTCTCCGCTGGTGGGTCGCCGACCGTTCGTGGCGGGCGAGAGAACGGAAGGATACCACCCTGCGGAGGTGCCCTGCAGGTCGAACTGGTCCCTGTCCTACGGAAAAGGTCGGTGCGTCCGGCTCTTCGGAATGCGTGGAAGAAGCGGCGCCCCGCGGAACGGGCGCGGGGGCGGGATCAGCTGCGGGCAGACCTGCGGCGCAGGAAGAAGGCAGCGCCGAGGAGGAGGGCGGCGAGGGCTCCACCCGGGACGGGCTCGGGGGTGTCGAGGACGCGGCAGCCGCAGCCGCCTTGTTTGGGGGCCGCCTCGGGGGGCGCCTCGATGGGCGTCTCGCCGGCGGCGGGCTCGCTCGCGCCGGCGGTGTCGCTCGCGCCTTCGGTGCCTTCGCTCTTGGCGGAGGCGTCTTCCTTCTTCTCTTCCTTCTCTTCGGCGGGCTTCTTCTTGCGTTCGCCGGCGAAGACCATGGCGCGGCGGTCGACGACGACGTTGTCGCCCTTGAGGACGAGCTTGATGGTCTGGCCCATCTGGGCGCCGTCGCTGGTGCGGGTGATCTTGAGGTCGTATTCGCCGGCCTCGAAGCCCTTGTCACGACGGATGGGGAAGTCGAACTTGGTGATGTTGAACGTCTTGCCGGTCGCGTCGGAGAAGGCCACGTCCATGCTCTCGTTGATGCTCGGCTGGCCCTTCAGCGGCATCCGCGTGATGATGGGTTTCTCCGGGGATTGATCGGTGAGCGAGCGCTCGTAGAGCATGGTGGGCGTGAAGCTGAAGATCATCGGCACGTAGGCGATGTCGGGCTTCGCGCCGTAGTTGATCGTGAAGTTCAGCTTCCACCGGCCGTTGACCTCCTCGGGCTCCCTCGTGGCGAGGGTGACGCTGCCGGCGGCGCGGGCGTCCGTGGGGGCGAACAGGACGAACGCGAGGGCGAGGGCGGCGAAGATCGCGCGGAGCAGGGCCACGCGGCGGGGCGGGATGGGGGGCGTGTTGGCTACGTCCATGGGGGGCAAACCTATCAGCTTGTCGGGTTCACGGGAACCAGAGGAGCTTGTCCTCGGCGCTCTTGTAACACTCGGCCTGGGCGGCTTCCTCGTTGTCCCCGCAGCCGCCGCCGAGGCAGTCGGCGATGTCGTGGAGGGCTTTGCCGTTGTAGCGGGTGGTGAACATGGCCTGCTGGGCGGTCTCGAGGCGCTTCATGGCGGCCTTGCACTCGGTAAATTCGACCTTCTCGCAGCGCACGGCGCGGTTGCAGCGGGCGTCGATGACCTCGTCGGCGCCGGGGCTCGAGACGGGGAGGTCGACGAGGACCTTCTCGTTGCATTCGGAGAGGAGGAGGGCACGATCGGCGGCGGCGGGATCGCCGGCCTGTTTGGCCTCTTCGACGCGTTCGAAGAAGCACTTGGTCATGCCGCGGATGTAGGCGGGGGAGGCGGCGGGGGAGGCGCCGCGGCAGTCGTTCATCGAATCCCAGGAGGGGCCAGAGCCTTCGGATTGGGCGAGGGCGTCACACCAGCCAGCCTGGGCCTGGGTGATGTCGGGGCGATCGGGGTAGTTGGCGTTCCCGCCGCACGCGGCCAGGGGAAGGAGGGCGGTGAGGAGGAGGGCCGCGGCGTAGCGGAGGAAGGGAAGGGGGCTTCCGTGGAGGGGGGAAACGTCGTGCATGGCGCGACGGTACCATGCGGGGAGGGGACGGACGAGTTTGGGAGAGGTGTCAAGGGGTGAGGTTCCCTGTCGTCGAGCGGGGGTGGCTTGTGCTCTTCTAGGGGCGTGCGTCACCTCGACGCGGAAGGGACGACGGAGCAGGTGTCGGAATTTCGTCAGCTGTCGTGCCGGGAGTGCCTGTCCGGGGCCGGTCTCGACTTCGATTTCACGATGGCGTTTCAGCCGTTCCTGGAGGCTGGCACGGGGCATATCTTCGGATACGAGGCGCTCGTGCGCGGGATGCAGGGCGAGTCGGCGGCTTCGATCCTCGGCCGCGTGAACGACTCGAATCGGTACCGATTCGACCAGGCCTGCCGGGTGAAGGCCATTCAGCGCGCGACCGAGCTTGGTCTCGAGGGGGTGCTGAGCATCAACTTCCTACCCAAGGCCATCTATCGCCCCGAGACGTGCATTCGTGCCACGCTCGAGGCGGCCGCGGAGATGGGGTTCGCGCAGGATCGTCTCATGTTCGAGGTGACCGAGGGCGAACGAGTCACCGATCATGCGCACCTCCGCGGCATCTTCGCCGAATACAAGAAGCAGGGTTTCCGGACGGCGATCGACGACTTCGGGGCAGGCTACGCGGGGCTCAATATGCTGGCGGAGTTCCAGCCCGATTACATCAAGATCGACATGGAGCTTGTCCGGAACATCCACGAGCATCGGGCCCGACAAGCCATCGTGTCGGGCATCGTCGAGACGTGCCGCGCGCTCGATCTCGGCATCATCGCCGAGGGGGTGGAGTCGAAGGGGGAGCTTGATTTCTTGCTGTCGCGAGGGATCAAGTTGTTTCAGGGATACTTGTTTGCGCGGCCGTCGCTGTCGATGCCCGTGGTCTCGGCGGAGAGTATCGAGATGCTTTGCGGGTAGCGCGGGGGCGGGGGCGGCAAGCGGGAGCGGAAGCGGCAAACGGGATCTGTTTGTATACCGCTGTTGAGGAAGGGGGGTAGGTCGAGTGCCGAATAGGCCATGGGCCTTGCCAGGTGTGGCGGCCGCCATGGCGGAGGGTGGCGGCCGTCAGGGATGATCGATGAGGAGCTCGGCAATCGGCGCGCCTTTCGTTTGGCACGCCGCGCGCGATGGCGCCGCGCGTGGGTCCTTCCAACGCGCTTTCCGAATTGCATGGCAAAGGCCGGTACGAGCGGCATCGACCGGAGGACACGGTACTTTACCGGGTCGTGCGTGCGTATTGGGACTCGTTTCGGGGGCGCGTGGAAGCGATTGGAAGTTTGTGGTGGGTGCGTTCGTGGAGGAGCTACTGAGATCGTATCGATGGCGCGCGAAGCGTATGTATGGCCTCTCGAGCGTGGATGACGCATTTCCCGGAGCCGTGACAGTCATTCAGCGATTCGACTCGGCGCTGCGCCTGAACGTGCATGCGCATACGTTGGTGCTGGATGGAGTATACGTCCGGCGCGCGGGTATGGCTGGAGAAAGCTTGTCGTTTCTGCGGCTGCCAGCGCCGACGGAGAGCGAGGTCGAGGATGTCGCCGCGCGTACGGCGAAGCGGGTGGTGACGATATTGAAGAAACAGGGCCGCTCGATCGAAGGTCTATCCGATGCCGAAGAGGGAGGCGATATCGAGCCTGCGCTTGCGGCTTGTTATGACGTAGCGGCGCGAGTGTCTGCGCTGCGCGTGGTGGATCCGAGCCGAATACGTGACGATGAGCGCGTGGCCGTGGTGAAGGGATTCAACGTACACGCGGGAGGGGCGATCGATGGTCGGGATCGGAAACGCGTGGAGCGGGTGTGCCGGTGTCTGGTGAGGCCGCCGATTGCGACACCGCGTCTCGGGTTCGTCGGTGCGATTTCATGGCGTGCTCGCGCGGAATGCGGGATTGCGAAAAGAAGTCGTGGCATCGGCAC
>JANMGF010000479.1:0-7496 GCA_031374535.1 Polyangium sp. (in: bacteria) | reverse complement strand
ACGTGCGCCATCGTCCGCCGCCCCTCCGTGAGGCCATAACGTCGATGCAAGATTCACTTCCCCCGGGCTCAACAAACGAGTACGGCTGACGGACGCCCGTCTACCTGCCCACTTCACTTTCGAAAGAGGCGGGCGCGGCTTCGGTGGTGGAGGATTCGATGAAGCGCTCCGTTCGTTGTCTCACCATGCTCACAGCGCTGCTCGGCGCTTCGTTCGCTCATGCGAAGGAGCTCCCGAACTTCGATGCTTATTATCGTGCGCAGTCCGCTCCTGCTCCTGCCGCGAGCCCGCGTGTCTCGAGGGCCCTCGGCGGCGGTCGCGTCGCGTCGGTCCAGCCGAGGACCGGGGCGCCCGCGTTTTTCTGGGGATCCCGTGATCCGTCGGGGATGAAGGCGCTCGTCGCCTCCACGAAGCCCGACGTCGCCGCCCGCAAGGCGCTCGTGAACGCGGCCGAGATGCTTCGTCTCCCCGAGGCGGCCATCCAGTCCACGGTCGTGCGAGAAATCCACGATCGGGGCCAGGGAGGCGTCATCGTCCGCCTCGCCCAGGAGATCGACGGCGTCGAGGTGTTCCGCGGCCGCGCGAACGTCATGCTCGATCGCGCCCATCAGCTCGTCGCCGCCTCGAACAACCTCCATCCGGCGGCTTTCGCCGGCAACAAACGCGTCTCGCGGACGTTCGTCGTATCGCCCGCGGGGGCCCTCTCCAGCGCTTTCCGCGATTTCCACGGGATCGATCTCCCGGTCGCGAACCTCGTCGCCCGCGGCGAAAAAGGTCGCTACCAGACCTTCGATCTCCTGCCCACGAAGGACCACGCGTTCGCCGGTCCTGCGCGCGTGAAGAAGGTGTACTTCCCGCTGCCGGAGCGCCTCGTCCCCGCTTACTACCTGGAAATTCGTCCGCGCGAGGTGGGCGCCAAGGAAGCGGATCTCTACGGCTACGTGATCGCGGCCGATGATGGGCGCATCCTTTATCGGGCGAACCTGACCCACAGCGCGGCATTCAATTACCGGGTCTGGGCCGACGCGAACGGCGACAAACGGCCCCTCGACGGCCCCCAAGCCAATTTCACGCCCCACCCGACGGGCGTGCCCGATGGCTCCTCGCCGCCGTTCATCGCGCCGGTGCTGGTCTCGATGGACGGGTTCAACAAGAACCCCCAGGGCACGTTTGATCCGTGGCTCGCCTCGGGCGCGACCTCGACGTTGGGCAACAACGTCGACGCCTATGCCGACCACAACCAACCGGACGGCTTCGGCGCCGGGGACGTGCGTCCGAGCGTGACCGCGCCGGGCGTGTTCGACCGGACGTACGACGTCAACGTCGCGCCGACGGCGAACCAGACCCAGATCATGGCGTCGGCCACGCAGCTCTTCTACGTGAACAACTGGCTGCACGATTACTGGTACGACTCGGGCTTCGACGAGGCCGCCGGCAACGCGCAGAAGTCGAACTTCGGCCGCGGCGGCGAGGAGGGCGACGCGCTCCGGGCCGAGGCGCAGGACGACGCGTTCAACAGCCAGAGCCGCAACAACGCGAACATGCAGACGCCCGCCGACGGCGAGGCGCCCATCATGCAGATGTACCTCTGGTCGGGCGCGAGCGCGCGGAGCCTCACGACGAACCCTGGGAACAAGCCTTACGGCAACGCGCTCGCCGAGTTCGGCCCGCAGACGTACAACACGACGGGCGCCCTCTCGCTCGTCGACGACAAGTCCACGGCCACGACGAACCAGACGCCCGGCACGTTCGGCGACGGCTGCCAGGCCATCACGAACAACGTGAGCGGCAAGATCGTGGTCATCGACCGCGGCGCGTGCACGTTCAAGCAGAAGGTCGTCAACGCGCAGGCCGCGGGCGCGATCGGCATGATCCTCGCGAACCACCTCGACGAGCCGGACCCGCCGTTCATGCCGGACGGCCAGCCGAACGGGAACGTGACCATCCCGGCCATGTCGGTCACGCTCGCCTCGGGCGCCGCGATCAAGCAGGCCATGATGGCGGGCGACCTGACCGCGACGATGACCCGCTCGGCCGCGGGCGTCGAGCGCGACGGCACCATCGACAACCACATCGTCGCGCACGAGTGGGGCCACTACATCCACAACCGGCTCGCCGACTGCGGCTCGAACATGTGCCGCGGCACGGGCGAGGGCTGGGGCGACATCGTCGCGCTCCACATGAGCTTCCGCGAGGGCGACGATCTCGACGGCGTCTTCGGGATGAGCGTCTACGCGACGGCGGTGCTCGGCGACAGCGGCTACTACGGCATCCGCCGCGTCCCGTACTCGACCGACATGACGAAAAACGGCCTGACCTTCCGGCACATCAGCGACGGCGAGGCGCTGCCGGATCACCCGATGGCCACGATCCCCGCGCCGAACTCCGAGGTGCACAACGCGGGCGAGGTCTGGGCGACGATGACGTTCGAGGCGACGGTCGCGCTCCTCAAGCGCAGCCAGGAGCCGGGCGCGCCCTACACGTTCGAAGGGGCGCGCAGGCGCATGGCCGACTACTTCGTCGCCGCGCTGAAGATGGTCCCGCCGGACGCGACGTACCTCGAGCAACGCGACGCGATCCTGGCCGCCGCCGCCGCGGTCGACGTGAAGGACATGGAGCTCATCGCGCAGGCCTTCGCCAAGCGCGGCGCGGGCTCGTGCGCGATCTCGCCCCCGCGCGACTCGAACGACGGCATCGGCGTGATCGAGAGCTTCGAGGTCAAGGCCGCGATCTCGGACCTCGCGGGCGCCCTCGACGACGGCATCCAGTCCTGCGACTCCGACGGGCGCCTCGACGCGCAGGAGCAGGGCCGCGTGACGATCGAGATCAAGAACACCGGCGTCACGGCGCTGACCGACGCCGTCGCGAGCGTCGGCACGCAGCAGGCGGGGATCTCGTTCCCCCAGGGCACGCAGATCCAGCTCGGCTCGATCCCGCCCTTCGGCTCGGCCAAGGCCACGATCGAGGTCGCGCTCGACGGCTCGATCGCCGGCATCGGCTCCGTGACGCTCGACATCGGCGTGACGAGCGCGCAGACGTGCACGCCCAAGAGCACGCTCGTCGAGGTGCCGTACATCAACTACGACAACGTGCCGAGCTCGGCCACGCTCGAGAGCGCCGAGAGCGACCTCGAGACGTGGCAGAAGTCGGGCGACGGCGGCGACAAGGTCTGGAGCCGCATCCAGAACGGACCGCCGAACCACGTCTTCCACGGCGTCGACTCCGGCAGCATGAGCGACACGTCGCTCGAGTCGCCCGTGATCGTCGCGGGCCCCGGGCCCCTCTCGGTCTCGCTGAAGCACCGCCACGACTTCGAGGTCGGGCCGCCTCCCCAGGGCGGCGGCATCGTCAACTACGACGGCGCGGTCCTCGAGATCTCGATGGACAACGGCCAGTCGTGGCAGGACGCGGACCAGTTCGCGAACGTGCCCTACAACGGCACGATCACCGCGATCTCGGACAACCCGCTCGGCGACCGGCAAGGGTTCGTCGGCCAGAACGCGGCGTGGCCGGGCTTCAACACCCTGAACCTCGACTTCGGCAACGCGCTCGCGGGTAAATCGTTCAAGCTGCGCTTCCGCATCGGCACCGACCCGGCCGCCGGCGCGTACGGCTGGGAGATCGACGACATCAACGTGACGGGCGCGACCAACAAGCCCTTCTCGTCGATCGTCGAGGACGCGACGAGCTGCGCGGGTGTGCCCGTGGCCAACGCCGGCGCGGATCTCACGGTGTCGAGCGGCGACGACGTCACGCTCGATGGTTCGAAGAGCAACGATCCCGACGGGGAGCCGATCACGTACCAGTGGACCCAGACGGCTGGGCCCGAGGTCGCGCTCATGAACAACGCCGCGGCGCAGCCGACGTTCGTCGCGCCGAGCGTGGTCGCCGACACGACGCTCACCTTCCAGCTCACCGTCTCCGACGGCAAGGGCTCGTCGAGCGACCTGGTCAACGTCGTCGTCCAGCCGGCCGGCTCGAGCGGCGAGGGTCAGGGTGGCGGCGCGGGCGTGGGTGCCGGTGGCAATGGCAACGGCCCGACCATCAACGATCCGGGTGGCTGCAGCTGCGCGGTCGTCGGTGACGAGCAGAAGAGCCCGATCCTCCCCGCGACCGCCGTCCTCGGCCTGCTCGGCGCCGTGGCCGCGCGGCTCGGCCGTCGGTCCCGCAAGTAATCGTCAAGGGCTCGAGGCGGCGGCCCTGGTCGCCGCTGCCTCGAGCGCCTCGAAGTAATCCCTCCGCATCGCCGCGCTCACCGTGTGCTCCACCCCGGGGTACGTCTTCAGATCCGCAGAAAAACCAACGGCCACGAGCGCGCGCACCGAGTCGGCCGCGCGCCTCATCGGCACGATCCCGTCCGCGTCGCCGTGAAACGCGTGGATCGGCGGGGCGAACTTGCCCATCGGCCACGAGGTCGGCAAGAGCGGCGGCGCGAGCATGCCCGCCACGGGGAGGGCCTCGCCGATGCGCTCGGGGTGTTTGACCGCGAGCGTGAAGCTCAGGATGCCTCCCTGGGAAAACCCCGTCACGATCGGCTTGCCCCGCGTCGGCCGCGTTCGTTCGAGCTCCAAGATCATCGCCGCGAGCCCGTTGGCCGCGCGTTCGCTTCCCTGGGCGAGCAACGTGGGGTCGAACCCTGCGAGCGGGAACCAGGAGAAGCCTTCGCCTTGCGGCGAGGTGCCGTACGGCAGGATGAGCCGTACGCGCCCTTCGAACCCCTCGAGAAGCCGACCGAACGACTCGGGATCGGCGCCGAACCCGTGGATGGCCACGACGAGCGGCAGCGGCTCGTTCGCGTCGGCGCCGCCCGTCACGCGTTCGAGAAACCGGATCTTCGGCGTCTCCGGGGGCGCGGAGGAGGCCGCAGGAGGCTCGGGAGGCGCGTCGCGGCTACACGCGGGAAACGCGAGCACGAGCGCGAGGAGCAGGGCTTTTTTCGCCATCGTCATGCCGAGGCACGTGCAGATCGTTCGCGCCCGGACGGCTGGGGCGGCAGGATCGACGCGCCGAAGAGGACGCGGCGGGGAGCTTCCCCCGCGGGCACCTCCTCGCGCCACGAGAGGGCCCACTCGGCCCAGGGGATGTGTTGATCGCGGAAGAGGACCTTGCGGAGATCGAGCGGCTTGGGCACCGCCAGCGGGGGCTCGCCGCGCACGACCGGCGGGACGACGGGGCCACGGAAGCCCGCGTCGAGCGCGTAGATCACCTCGGTCCGGTAGCCTTCGTCCGGCCAGAGCACGAGGCCCTCGTCGGCGACGTCGTAAGGCACGTCGTCGCCGAGCGCCGCGCGGATCTGCTCGCGCACGAGATCCACGCCGGCCATCCGGTAAAACCCGGCGATGGCGTTCTCGAAGAGCACCCGATCGGAGGCGCTGAGCGCGTCGAGGAAGCCCGGCTCGGTCACGCTCGCCACGACGAGCCCGCTCTGCTCCTCGAAGGCGATCACGGTGGGCGCCTTCGTGAGCGCCTCGCAGGCGAGCTCGAGGCGCAGGCGGTTCGATCCGAGCTCCACGCTCTGCACGGTGATGGCGCCCGCGCGAAAACGGGGGCACGCGGCCAGGAGCCCACTCACCTCGCGATCGACGGCGCGACGTACGGTCTCGCGCAGATCGTCGAGCGTCTCCTGCAAGCCCCGCAGCGATCCATGGCTTCGCTCGAGGCCCCGCGACGCATCGAGATCGGCGCGGTACGCGGCGCGGCGGAGTTTTCCGTGCAGCTTCGGCAAGGTGCCCGAGTGGAACCCCGGGCGCATCAACGTGCCCACCGTCTCGCCGTGGTGACCGATGGGCACGGGCGCGAGGTTTTTCGCGCGGTTCTCGCGGTAGAGGCGGAAGTTCTCCTTGAACTCCCACACCAGGAAGCCGAACACGCTCGGGAAGAGGAACACCGTCGTGCCCGCGATGGTCCCGCCGATGACGGGGCCGAGCGGGGAGAGCACGCGGCCGAGGACCGAGAGGATCGGCGGGTAGAGCGGGATGCAGATCTTGTGGGCGACCGTGACCACCGGGAAATGTTTCACCGGGTTGATCTCGGGCTCGATGAGCAACGTGATGTAGAGCCGGATCACGTACGCCACGAAGAACCACACGAGCCCGAGCGCGGCCTTCAGCGGGATGGTGGCGCGGCGATCGCCCTCGCGGAAACGCAAGAACTCGTCGACGCGGTAAAGCGTGCGCTCCGAGACCTCCAGCATCGCGCGGAAGATGCCCATCACGAGGCGGACGAGCCCGGGGAGCGCGCGGGCCTTCAGGGCTTCCCAGCCGAGCGCGACCTGATCGAGCACGACCTCCTGTGCCACGAGGCCCGCCCGCGTGTTCAGCAAGAAACTCGCCGCGACGAACACCCCCGCGGCGCCGAGGGGCCCGATCACGCCGCCCACGTCGCGCAGGGGCGTGGCCACGTAGAGGATCGTGGCGACCACGAGCGGCATCAGCACGTACCGCGCGAGCGCCCGCGCGAGGCCACTCTCGAGCATCCGCCGCACCGGCCCGAGCAGGAGGACCCAGCGTGGCAGGCGCACGAAGACGGCCGCGAGCGCGTGCCCGAGCATCGACAGGAGCCGCATCGCTCCCCCGCGCAGGGCTTCGCTGTGGATGAGCCCGAAGATCACGAGGCTCGTCACCACCATCGAAGCCAGGCTCACGATGTGCAGCGGCCCCGCGCCGAGCGCCTTCGCGACGGGCGCGATCATGTGCGCGACGCCTTCGAGCAGCACGAACGCGCCGCCCGCGGGCAGGATCACGAAGAGCGTGAACAACCGGCCGAGCTTGGTCCCGAAGAAGACACTCGAGACCTTCTGAAGGAGCCGCAGGTACACCTCGCCGCGGCGGTAGACCCCGTCGAGCGAGACGTCGAGCGCGCGGTCGGCGAGGATCAGCGGGTCGCCACGGACGAGCTCGGGGACCGAGACGTCGCCCATCTTGAGCTGGCTGCGCGAGAGCGCGTCGCGGAGCTGGCCGATGCTCAAAAAGCCGCGCGCCACGACCTGATCGCAGAGCTCCTCGACGAGTTTTTTCCGCGCCACCCGCTCGGGCACGCTCGCGGGCTTGAGGCCCACGCCGTCGAGTGTCCCCTCGATGACCGGCCGCAGCGTCTTCCGCACGTTGTCCTCGGCGCGGCGCACGGCCATGCGCAGGAGGCGCGCGATGAGGCGCCTGTCCGCGGACGGCATCTCCACGTGCCGGAGCTTCTGGAGCGCGGTCCTGAGGTGCCGCGCGACCTTCAGCGCGCGTGTCGCCGGGAGCTTGCGCACGATCGGCCGCTCGCCGAGGGAGAGCGCCCACGTCACGAGATCCACCGCCGACGCCCCTCGCTCGTGCGCCACGCAGGCCCGCTGCAGATCGTAAAGCAGCCGCGCTTCCACGGGGTACCGGAGCGCCTGGCGTTCGCTCGCCGTCACCGCGAGCGGCAGGAGCGACGAGGTCCACGGCACCCGCGCCGCGTCCGACGCGCTCTCCCCCGGGCCCACGAGCGCCGCGTCGAGCCGCGCGCCGAGC
>JANMGF010000473.1:0-1709 GCA_031374535.1 Polyangium sp. (in: bacteria) | reverse complement strand
GCAGATCGAGCGCGGCCGGCGTCTCGCTGCGGATCATGCGTACACGCGGCGGCTCCTCGAACAGGATACGCGAGAGCGTGGCCATGAGTTGCTCCGACGCGAACGCTGGGCGGCCCGTCAGGCACTCGAAGAGCATCGCCCCGAGCGAAAACACGTCCGCGCGCGCGTCGACGTCCTTGCGCCCCTGCGCTTGCTCGGGGGCCATGTACCCCGGCGTTCCGAGGAGCGTCCCCGTGCGCGTCGCGAGCGTTCGTCCGTAGCCGAGCCGAGCGATGCCGAAGTCGAGGAGCTTGGCCTCGTCGACGTCGCCGTTCGGCAGGAACACGTTGCTCGGCTTGACGTCGCGGTGGACGATTCCATGCGCATGAGCCGCTCCGAGCGCGTCCGCCACGCGCCGCGCGAGCCTGACCGACTCGTCGACGGACATGGTGGTACGCGCGAGCCTGTCCGAGAGATCCTCGCCCTCGAGCCACTCCATGACGAGGAAGAGCTCTCCTTCGGGGAGTGATCCGTGGGAGACGTACCGCACGATGCCTGGATGCCGGAGCTCGGCGAGCAGGACGGCTTCTGCGGAGAAGCGCTCCATCTCGCGAACGTTCCGCCCTCCGAGGACCTTGACCGCGACCACCGCGCCCGTTTCGAGGTCCCGCGCGCGGTAGATCGTGGCCATTCCGCCGGAGATCGTGTGATCCTCGAGCTCGAAACGCGCGGCGACCCGCATCCCTGGCTTCAACATCGCTCGGACGATTCTATCCGTGCTCTTGCGCGATCATCCAAGTGATTTCGCGGCCCCAGCTGTCCGCCCCTGGGCCGCCCCGGGCGCGCTCGTGGTCAACGACCCGACCATGGAAATGCCCCGCAGAAGCGCGCCTCCCCCCCTTGCTCACCGGCCGATCGCGAGGTCATGATGCGCGCCTCTCATGGCCCATTTCCTCATCGGTGACGCGGATTTCGAGTTCCCGAGCTTCGCGACGTTCCCGCTGCTCGAGCACGTCCTCGGGGTGGGGCGGATGTTCTGTGCGCCGCGCTTCGAGCTCGTGACCGCCGAGGGGGAACCTTTCGACGAGGAGGACGCGTTCCTCGCGGAGCTCGGCGAAAGCGCGCCGCCGCTCTTTTTGCCGTACGGCGACGATCTCGTCACGCTCCCCTCGGCCGCCGATCTCGACCTTGTGCTCGGCCACCTGCTCGCGACGCTGCGGCAAGCGGACGAGCAGGTCCGAGCGCGCCTCGGGGAAGGCCGCGAGAGCGCGCGTGTGCGCTGGTCCCTTCCCTTCGTGTGGGAGCTGCGCAAGGACGAATGGAGCGCGCTGCTCGCGGCGATCCACGCCGCGCTGCCGGGGGAGACGCCGCTGACGCTGGAGTTTTTGCGTCAGCAGGACACCGAGAACCTGCTCGAGCGAGTCTTCGACGCCGACACGCGGCTCGGCCGTCTGGGAGCGGTCTTGCCGGAGACACACGCCTTCGGGCTCGCTGCGCTCGTCTTTGCGGCCGCGCACGACATGCCGGCGTTCACGGTCGAGGACGACACGACGTTGTACGCGTTCGACGAGGGAGGCGCGCCGCCGCGGTTCATGGACAGGCTCGCCTCGACGGTCCTCGCGGAGCCGGAGTCGACGCGGATCGAGCAGGTCCACGTGCATGCGGACTCGGCGCTGCAAGCGCTCGAAGAGCAGCGGCTCGGGGACGCGCTTTCGGACGCACGGCAAGCG
>JANMGF010000540.1:0-1155 GCA_031374535.1 Polyangium sp. (in: bacteria) | reverse complement strand
AGGTGGAGGAGCTGCACGAGCAGAACCCGATGCTCGGCCACCGCGGCTGCCGTCTCGGCGTGACGTTCCCCGAGATCAACGAGATGCAAGCGCGCGCGATCTTCGAGGCGGCCTGCGAGGTCGCGGCGAAAAGCAAAGCGCCGAAGCTCGAGATCATGATCCCGCTGGCGATGACGCGGCGGGAGCTCTCGCTCGCGAAGACCACGATCGAACGCGTGGCGGGCGAGGTGTTCGGCGAGAAGGGACGCACGGTGCCGTACCTCTTCGGCACGATGATCGAGCTGCCCCGCGCGGCCCTGCGCGCCAGCGAGCTCGCCGAGGAGGCCGAGTTCTTCAGCTTCGGCACGAACGATCTGACGCAGACGACGATGGGCATCTCGCGCGACGACGCCGGGAAGTTCCTCGGGGCGTACGTCGAGGCGGGCATCCTGCCGAAGGATCCGTTCACGAGCCTCGACGTCGACGGCGTGGGCGAGCTCGTGGCGATCGCCTGCGAGCGCGGGCGCAAGACCCGGCCGAACCTGGAGATCGGCGTGTGCGGCGAGCACGGAGGAGATCCGGCCTCGATCCGGTTCTTCGAGCGCGTGAAGCTCGATTACGTGTCCTGTTCGCCGCTGCGCGTCCCGATCGCCCGCCTCGCCGCCGCGCAGGCCGCGCTGGCGGAAGGCGCGTCGGCGACGCTCCAGACGACGGCCTAGGCCCGCCTCCCCTCCCCTTCCGCAGCGGCTTTACAGCCGCCGCTCGCCGGTGCACCTTTGCTGCATGGGCATCTTCGACCGGATGGGCAAGGTCATCTCGAGCAACGTCAACGCGCCCCTCGACAAGGCGGAAGACCCGAAAAAGTCGGTCGATCTGATCGACGAGGAGATGAAGGACCAGATCCGCGCGGCGCGCAAGGAGCTGGTCGAGGCGGTGGCGGCCGAGAAGGTGCTGCGCAAGAAGGTCGACGAGATCGACGCGGACACGCAGAAGTGGGAGCGCCGCGCCGAGCTCGCGCTGAAGGCAGGGGACGAGTCGCTCGCGCGTGAGGCGCTCGTGCAGAAGAAGCGGATCGTGGGCGATCGGGACCGGGCCGAGGCGGTACGCGCGGAGCAACGCGCGGCGGCGAGGCGGGCGATCGGGACGCGCAGCGGCGAACAGGACACGTAATCGAGC
>JANMGF010000371.1:0-1234 GCA_031374535.1 Polyangium sp. (in: bacteria) | reverse complement strand
GGATCACGTCGCCACCTGAGCCATCGACGCTGCGGTCTTGGCTGGCACCCACGTCGCTGGTCTTGACCGGGCCCGTTGGTTGAACTGCGCGTTGCGCAGTTCAACCCCCCGGTCCAGGCCGTGCCTGGTCCGGGTCCAGGGGCGGACAGCCCCTGGTGGGGTCCGGGGTGAAACCCCGGCGCGACGCTGTGGCAGCGCCCGCTGAGCGGTAGGTCCTAGCCCAGCTCCTGCGCGACGAGCTGGCGGAGCAGGGCGCGGAGCTTCGGCAGATCGAAGGGTTTTTCGAGCTGGGGGTTCGTGACTTCCTCGAGGAAGGTGCGTATCCGCGGGGTGAACGCGCCGCCGGTCACGAAGATGAGCCGCGCCGCGACGTCGGGGGCTCGCTCGCGCAGCGCCTCGTGGACGTCCACGCCCGTCACGTCGGGCATCATCAGATCGCAGAGGATCGCATCGAACGAGGGGTCCTTCGCGAGGAGCGCGAGCGCGTCGCGGCCGCTCGTCGAGACCACGACGTCGTGCTCGTCGGAGAGGAACATCTTCAACGCGTTCGCGAGCGGCGCCTCGTCGTCGATCACGAGCACACGCCCGCGGCGCGCCTTGGCCTCGGGGAGCTTCGGCAAACCCGTCGGTTTGGCGCCGAGGTAGGGCTCGTCCGCGCTTCGGGTGCGCGCGGACTCCGCGGGCTTCACGGCTGCCCTGCCGGGCGGGAGCACGACCCGGAAGATCGTCTCGCCGGGCCTCGACGCGAGCTCGAGCGTGCCGCCGAAACGCGTGACGATCCCCTGGCAGATCCAGAGCCCGAGGCCCGTGCCCACGCCCGCGGGCTTCGTCGTGAAGAACGGGTCGAAGATCCTGGCCTTGACGTCGTCGGGGATGCCCGAGCCCGAGTCCATCACCTCCACGACCACGCGGCTGGCGTCGCCGACGTACGTGCGGAGCCGGATCACGTTCGACGTCCCAGGCCCTTCGGGCAGCGCCTGCGCCGCGTTGACGAGCAGGTTCACGAAGACCTGACCGAGCCGCGCCTCGTTGGCGTCGACGCGCGGCACGTCGTCGTACTGCTTCACGAGGCGCGCGCGGTGGCGGATCTCGCCGAACACCATGTTGAGGGACGCGTCGAGCACGCGGCGCACGTCGACCGGCGTGATCTCGCCGTCGTCCGCGCGGGAGAACGTCCGCAGATCACGCACGATGCTCCGCATGCGCTCGGCTGCTTCGCGCGCGCCGTCGATCG
>JANMGF010000331.1:0-11730 GCA_031374535.1 Polyangium sp. (in: bacteria) | reverse complement strand
GATCTGGAGGTCGCGCTGCGGGCTGTAATCGAACCGGCGCTTCCACGACTTCGTGCCGGGCCTCCGTCGCTCCGGCACCCAGAAAGAGACGGTATCCGTGGGGAATGCATATCGAGGCAGGAGCGCTCGATCGATGAGCGTCTGCAAGAGCAGCTCGTCGAGCTGCAATTCGAGGCCCGCGCGCCCCGCCTCGTCGAGCTCGCCGGCACGCGTCGAAAGCTCGACGGGAAGATCTCGCTGGAGCCGCTCAACGAGCCGCTCGATCGCGCCGTCGATCGCGCGATCGGCGCGCGTGCTTTTCTCGAATCCGTGGCTGTACCGCGGGATCCACGCGGAGAGCTCGGCCTGGAGCCGCTCGCGGTTTCCCCGGAGCCAGAGGACGAGACGATCGAGGGAACACGGCTCGCTCGGGTTCAAAAAATCACGCACCGTGCCGAGCGATGCGAAGAGCTGGTACGATCGGCCACTCGGGGCGACGTTCTCGTGGAAAAACCTTTGCACGAGGAAGGCGTTGATGTGCCTCTCGAGCACTTTCTGGTTTTCCACGTAAACGACCGGCGGTCGCACGTCTCCCGAGATGATCCGGTCCGGGTGCTCGTAATACCAGGCGTCGTGTGACCCGCCGTGCGCGTACGTGATCACCGAGGCGATCGTCCGACCACGCCGTCCCGCCCGTCCCGCGCGCTGCTGGTAATTGGCCACGTGCGGCGGCACGTTCCGCAGGGCCACGCCCGTCAGCGCGCCGATGTCGATGCCGACCTCCATCGTCGTCGTGCAGGAAAGCACGTCGATCGGGGGTTCATTGTCGACGCGTACGTCCTGGAAACGAAGCTCGTATTTCTCGGTCGTCGAGAATGCGTCGTCGTCGTTCAGACCGGAGAGCTGCGCCGAGTGCTCCGCCGTCGTGAGGCCAAAGGGTTCCACGGAATCCCCCTGGAGCGCACGCTCGACCTGGTCCCGGTAAAACCCGTATCGTGCGTCGAGGTAAAGCTCGTCGTCCGCCGCGACCATCTCGCCGCGGCACTCCGTGCAACGATCGCGGACGACGTGCACGTCGAGCCGGCTGCAACTCGTGCAGCGCGACCAGCGCTCCTCCACGCGCGGACGGAGCACGAGCAGGCTGGGCTGGAGGTAATACGCGTCGTTCAGAAGCAGTAGGAAGCCCTTGCTCCTCGCGAGCGTGACGAACCACGCCGTCACCTTTCTCGCGCCCTGCTCGCCGATCGTTTCGTTCAGCCATTCGGCGAAACGAATAGGCACGAGATCGTTCTTCCCGTCGAGCCGGATCCCCTCCGGCCGCTCCCATTGCTCGCCGAGCTGGCTCAGGCTCGCCCCGGGCGGCAGGAAGCAGCGACGCTCGAGCTGCACGCGGATCCAGGAGCGGAACATGCGCCGCACCTCGTCGCGCGACAGGCCCACGTCGGGGAAGTCCTTGAAGATGTAATCGATGGTCGGCTCTTCCTCGATCGTCGCGAGCCCCATGGCCTGGAGCGAGAAGTATCGATCCGTGAGCTCCGCGAACAGGCTCTTCGCATAGGAGAGTGTGGGCTGGACGATGTTCTGGGCGCCGTGATGGAGAAGCGTCTCGAGGGAATGCTGCTTCGCGTATGCCAGGCGGTCGTGGAACTCTGCCTCGTCGGCGGCGGGAAATGGATCGATGCTGCGCTCCGTGCAGACCTGGAGGAGCGCGGGGAACATGCTGGCAATACCGGGGGACCTTCCTATCTTCGCGAGCGCCCGCGCCGCCAGAAGGAGCACCTGCCGGAATGCATCTCGCGAATGGCTCATCTCGAGCGCGGGCGCGAGCCTCGCTGCGCGTTGCCTGCCGTCGCTGAAGACGAGCACCTTGCGGCCCCGGTTCGGCAGGGTCTCGTCGCGCTTCTGCGGCGGCTGCTCCGCGAACTGGGCCTCGATGAGCGCGGTGAACGGCTGCTCTCCGCGGGTCTGGAGATCCGTGATGAACGCTTTGCGGAGGACGTTCAGAGGCAAACCCGGGGGCTGACAGAGAGGGCAACGGGTGAAGTTCGGCTTGCGGCGGCCGGTCTCTCGATCGCGGGCGAGCCAGATTCGCCGCACGCGTCCGTGCGAGGCTTCGGCAGGCGAGACCAGGTGGCCCGTCGTCAGGTGAATGGCCGCTTCTTCCACGCCCTCCTCGTTGCGCGGGCGTGTCGGGAGGATCTCGATCGTCTCGAGGTCGCCTCCGGCTTCACCCCACAAGAAACGCGTGGAATCGAGCTTGCCGTTCTCCACGCGCGCGAGCACATAGGCGCCCCCGCAATTGCGACACGAGGCGAGCTCGAGCACACGCGCACCGCAGGCGTCGCAGAGGACACGCGGCGTTGCAAAAAGCTTTCCGAGCGGCGCCTCCTCGCCGGGTCGCTCCTGCCTGCCCGGACAAACCGGATCGATGCAGGCCCAGATGCCAGCGATACCGCGGAACATGAGGTGAATACGCGTCGGCAAGAGGCTCGCGTCCTCCGGCGAGCGGCGCGCGAGCGTGCCGAGCGAAAGCAACACCTCCGTGGCCTTGCGCCGCGCTGGGCTCTCCGGAAAAACCACGTCCGAGAGCTCGCCGAGGGGGCGCGCTTGCTCGGACGTCGAAGCCAGCACCTGATTGAGCCAGGGCCGACCTGCGAGCGCGTGGAGGAGGCGCGCCGGCACTTCGCCGGGGGAAGGACGCGCATTCGTATCTCCGAGGTGGCGCAAGACCGGCACGACCGCGTCGACGAGCGCATCGGGCCCGCCGTCCCCCTGCAATGCCGGGAGAGGTACACGCGCGAGCACGTCCGCGAGCTCCGGATCTCCCGGCGCCACCGGAGAGGGGCGCTCGCGTACGCCAAAGACGATCTCGAATGCCTCGGGAGGTTTGCCCGTCAGGTCCGCCGCGAATCGACGGGCCGTCTCCTTCGCGTCGCCCCCTCCGAGCGAGGCGCTCGTGCAGATGACCGTGATTTTCTCGGGTTTATCGATGATACCGAGCCGCGCCAAAAGCCTCCGCAAGAGGAATGCCACCTCGGCGCCCTTGGCTCCGCGGTACATGTGCGCCTCGTCGAGCACGAGCAGCAATCGTGAGCCAGGAAGCTCGAGCCACGCGCGCGTCTCGTCGAACATCGGCCGCTCGAAGGGGCGAGCGAGCATGTACTCGAGCATCGAGTAATTCGTGACGAGCACATCGGGCGCCCCCCCCTGCCCCGTCTCGGGGTCGTACACCATCTCGTGACGCGTGAAGAGCTCGCGATCGTCGGGCCCCGTGCGGAGGCGCTCGGGCCAGTTGTGCTTCGTGTAAGCTTGTCCCTTCTTCTTCCCGGTTTTGTAGACCGCCTTTTCGGCGCGATCCGCCGCCAGGAATGCCTCGAGATCCTTCGCGGGGAACCGGCCGAGCTTCTTGAGCTCGGCCTTCAGCGCCTCGGGCATTTCGAGGAACTTCTCCAGGAGGGGCTCGACGCGCGCCCCATCCTTTCCCGGCTCCCGCGGTCCTGCGTAAGGCGTGCGGCTCGTATACATGCCGAACAGGGGATGACGCCGTGAAGCCCCCAGCGCGCGGAACTCCTGCATTGTGCTCGTGCTCCCGAGGAGCAGGCGCAGGCGCGAGAGCTGGTCGTTCACGAGCGCGTTCATCGGATAGAGAATGAGGCCACGCATGGCCCGCATCCCGAAGCTCTGCGGGCGCTCCGCCGCCTCTTCGTACAGGCGCGCCAGGAGCGGCAGGAGGAAACACTCGGTTTTTCCCGATCCCGTGCCCGTCGCCACCACGAGGTCCCGGCCCTCGCCGAGGACGGCCTGAAATGCTTTGGCCTGGTGCTCGTAGATGCTTGGGAAGAGGAGCGTGCGATCAGGATCGTGGTCCGTCTTCGCATGGGAGAGGCGCGAGAACAGGGCGCCCGTCGCCGGAGGTAGGCCAAGGTCGGCATACGTGGCCGGAAAAACTCGATACCGCGGTGTCGTCTCGACGAAAGGATCCTGGGCGAGGAGCTTCCCATTCTCGGCGTGCTCGAGGAGCTGGCGGCGCGCCTTGATCAGCGTCGCGTCGCTCAGGGGATAGGCGCTCTCGATGTAACGCCGGAGCTGCCGGTGGAGCCTGTGCGCGAGCCGGGTCGGGGTATACTTCTCCTCCTCGGGCGAAAGGGAGCGCTTCCACGCCACGACCGGCGGCGCGGGCGGCGCGGGCTCGTGGGCTGGTGGCTCGATCCACGCGCGAAGGCTCTCGACGAGCGGACCTTCGGCGCCGCGGAAAGATTCGAGCAGCGCGGGGGATTTCGCGTCGAGGAAGAGCGCGTCCAGGAACGCCGGTGTCGCGGAGCGGATACCCGTGAAATCGAAGACGTCGCCGGGATGGAGCTTGCGCCGGAGGAACTCCGCGTCCTCCACGTTCTGGAGGATGCCGCCCTCGTCGGCGTATTTGCTCATCCGAAACGTGGTCACGGGACCTCCCCGACCACGACGCCAAGGCTCTCCGCCAGCATCGCGCGTGCTTTCTGGAACGTAGGTTCGTCGAGGCGAACCCGCCTCGGCTCGCTCTGCATCTCGCCCATGGCGGCGAGCCATCGATACTCCGCAGCGGGAAGCAAGACGGGGAGCGCGAGCTCCACGATCGAGCCCGCGCGCGTCGTCGGCAAACAGAAAGGTGCGCCCACCTCATCGGCTTTCGCGAACATCGCCCGCCTCGCCTCGTCCCCGGAGAGCGGGACGATTTCGCGTTTGTCCTGGACCTGCCGCGCCCATGCGTATGCGCGCCACCCGCCCGCCTGCCGCGCCCGCACGAGCGCGGACGCCTCCGCGAGCGGCGCGCTTTTCCATGCCTTCTCCGGATTCGTTTGTCCGATCCCAGGCGCGAAGACCTGGAGCTCCTCCAGCGCGAAGGCGCTCGCGCGATCGGCGAAGCGCGACGCGGCCTCGATGCGCGCCTCCAGGTCCTCCAGGAAGCGCCCCCTCGAAATCACATGCTCGAGGCCGGACCATCGCGCGACGTCGAGCACGCGCCCGCCCATCTCGACGATCCAGGCTTTCACCCGTTCGTCGCTATCCACCGAAATGCGCCGCGGCAAACCCGAGGGGGAAACGCCGAGGCCCTCGCGCGCCTCGCCCGTGGGCAGGCTCCCCACGATCATCCATCGCCCTGGCCCCAGGAACACGCCGCGAAGCGGCGCCCGCGCCACCTCCCCGCCGGGCCCCGCGACGAGGTCACCCACGCTCTCCAGCGTCCTTCGCGCCTCCGCGACGTCTTCCTTCGTGATACCCAGGCGCCCGAGCAGCGCGTGCACCCGCGATTCGAGCACCCAGCGATACGTGGTTCCGAGCGCGAAGAGCTCCGCGCGCAGCACCTCCGCGACGGCTTCGGGCGCGCGGCTCGGCGGGACGCCGTGGTGCGCCGTGAAGTGGACCTCGAACGCTTTGGGCGAGAGCAGGGTGAGGGTCATCGAAGTCCCCGAGAGTTTCAGGCGTGAAACTGATGGATGAATTCATCGAGCCGGGCGCCCGCTCCGTCCTCGACGATGGCTCCGATATCGACGGGCGGACGGACGAGCGTTCGTCCGCGCTCCCAGAGCGCCCAGGAAAAACCGTTTGTCACGATGGCCCGGTGCACGCCCTCGCGCTGCGCGAGCCTCGCCGCGGCGTCTCTCGCCGAGCCCCTGGCGTCCGTCGCGACGTCGAGACCACGCGCGCCGAAAACGAGGACCACGGGTTTTTCTACGATGATTTGCCCGTCCTGCCGCACGATCGTCTCCAGCACGAACACGAGCACGCCATCCAGCCCATCCGAGAGCGGCGCCGCCGGCCCCGTCCGGTATCCGAGCGCGCGGCATATCGGCTCGATCCAGACATGAAACACGAGCCCGAGGTTGTTTTCGTGCCGTATCGCGTCGTGCCGCTCCACGTAGAGGCGTGAGAGATCATCTCTGACGCGCGCCACGTCCGGCGCTCGCTCGTGCCGCAGAAGGACACGGCCAATATCACCGAGATCGAGCCACAGGTCGGCGACGCGCTCCGTCTCGCGCTCGGTCCGCGTGAGCGCGAGCAGCTCGGAGATCGGCACCTCACCCAATCGATCCGCGTAGAGCGGAGGCAAGAGACGGGAGCGCTCCCCCTCCCATCGCGCGCGTACTCGCCAGAGCGGCGGCGCCGTCAAGCGCACCGCGGATTCGTCCAGGTTCGTAGCGTCGATATCCCGGACGACGTCGCCGTCGATCGCTATCCGCTCACCGCCGAGCTCGAGCACGGCGCCGGCGCTCGCCATTCCGAGCCCCCTACCAGCCCGAGCATCCACCTCGAAGAGGAGCCGCTCCGGCTCGCGCGTCATGTCCACCGAGAGCACGTCGAGCGCATACCGGCCCTCCGGGAGCGGACCGAGCTTCAGGAGGAAATCGGTCCGCGCGGGCAATGAATGCCTGGTTTGCCCGGACGGGCCCGCGAGGAAAACCACGAGCTCGCCCGACTCGCGCGTCTCGACGCCACTGATCGACACCACCGGCGTGTCCGCCGGGCGGAAGCATGCATATCGCTCGCGGTTTCGACCCAGGCGCCATTCCCTCGCGGTGATCCCGCAAAGCTCCACGTCGAGCGTCGTCCGTGCGACCACGAGCCCCAGACGGCTCAGGCTCTCTCGCAGCTCGTCAGGGACGACCCTCGGCAAGGCGAGCGCGGTCACACCCCATCCGCCTGCGAGCCGCCTCGGATGAGCCCCTCCGATTCCTGCGGTCGGCATTCCGGGCGGCAGGAGCAGGCGATACTCGCGGCCCGGCGAAAGAATGCCGCCCGTGAGGAGCTGGCCTTCCCGCGATGGATCGATGCGAAATGCGCTCGCCCGCGCAGTCAGGAAGCCTGGCAAAGTGAGGGCCGAAAGATCCTCGCCGAGCTCCTCGTCGAAGGCGCCGGCCGTGAATCGGTACTCCGATGCCGACGGCGAGACCTCGATGCGTGTCGTGCCGCTCCGCAGGTTCGAACCGAGCACGCTCGTCTTCTGATCCCCGGAGACGACGTCGAGCGTCTTGACGAACCCCGGCAGGCCAGCGAGCGGGCCCGTGACGATGCAGAGCGTCTCACCGAGCTCGAAATGGGCGCTCCACCCGCTCACCTCGGCCGTGCTCCCGGTCGCCTCACCCGGCGCGAAAAACGCCGTGATGGCGGAGGTTTGTCGCGCGAGAATCTTGTCCACGGCCTCGGCCGAAGCAAGATCCCGCGGCTTCGGTCCCGGCGGCGGCTTCGTCATTTCCCGGACGAAGAGCGGGTCCACGAACAGCGGGATCGAATACGGAACCGGTGGTGGCTGAGGCGGCGGCGACGGCGGCGCTGGTGCTGGCGGCGGCGGAAGTGGCTGCGCTGATGGAAGGTCGAGGGTGAGCTGGGGTCGCTCTGCGCTCGCCCTCGCCTTGAGCAGCGGGTATTCCCTGAGCAACGCGACGGCCTGCTTCGTGAGCGCCTCGATCTCCGCGTCGTTCGGCAGAGCGATCGGTCCGGTGAGCGCCTCTTCCACCGCGTGCGTGCCGAGGATGTTGACGAGCTTGTTCAGCACGTTGTGCCGGCGCAACCCGTCGATACCCCGCGCGCGGGCAATCCGCGCGAGTACGTGCGCCGCGTCCGCGCGAAAGCCCTCCAGCGTCCGCTCTGCCTCTTTGCTCACGGCGCTTTGTACACCTTGAGAACCTCGTCCCCGTAATGGTTGATCACCTTGATCGCGATGAGCCCGCTCTTCGGCGGGTCGAAGGGTCGGCTCTTCGTCGTGTAGAGCGAGGCCCACGTCTCCTCGTCGATCTCGGCCTTGAGCGCGCGCTTCAGCTTCTCGTACGGGTCGTTCGCGCCGGTGAAATATGCCTGGCGAACGAAGAAGCTATCGCCGCTGTAATCGGTATCGATGAACCAGCAGGCGATGTCGTCGGTCGTGTGGCTGCGGATCTCGCCCGTGGTCGGGTCGTAGACGTCGAGGCCGCGGATCTCGGCGATGTACTTGCCGTCCTTGTCTTTGTCGAGCTTGATGTCGGGCTCGCCGAAGACCATGAAGAGGTTACCCGCGCCGGTCTTCTTGAGGAGCGCGTCGCCCATGGCGAGGTCGGGGTTCATGCGGGAGAGCAGGACCGTGATCGCGCCGGGGGTGGGTCCGCCAGGTTTGCCGGGGGGCGGTTCGGAGCCGTTGGGGGAGATTTCCTTGGCGGCCTCGAAGGCGTGCGCGTCGAAGGAGAAGGCGCAGACGACGACGAGATCAAAACGGCCTTTGCGGGCCTCCTCGGCGGCCTTCTTGACCTGCTCGGGGCCGACGGTGCCGTGCTCGGGGCCGATGGAGATGGCGGCGCGGCGGATCGCGCCCGACTTGTGTTTGTACTCGGCCTCGGCCTGGATCCAGGCGCCGGGGAAGGGATTGAGGCGCTCGAAGACGAGGCGCTCGTTCTTGACGGTGTTCTGGACGCCGGCCCGCTTGAGGTTATCGAGGATGGTGGTGATGAACGAGGTGACGACGGCGCCCGGGGATTCGGCATTCGTGAGCTTCTGGCTCGCGTCGAGCATGCGGTGGGGGGAGAGGCTCTCGACGGTGAAGGGGCCGGAGACGCGGATGCGTTTCGGGTCTTCGTAGGGTTGGTCGTAGAGGACCTCGCTCTCGGCGCGGCGGGCGATGGAGGCGTCGATCTCCTTCTGGCGAGCGCGGCGGAGTTGCCACCATTCGGCGTGGCAGGCTTTGGCTTCGGTGGACCAGGAGGGCGCGGCTTCGCGGGGGATTTCCCACTCGTCCCATTTTTGTTTCAGGAGCTTGTTGAGCTTCTGGCGGAGCGGTTCGAGTTGCTCCTGGAATCGGGCGTGGATTGGCTCGACTTCCTCGTTGTTGGCGATGGACTTGAGGGTGATGTGCGGGACACGTTTGTACACGAAGCCGTGGCGCAGATCCCCTTCCATCGGGCCACTCATCGCATTCCTCCCTTGCACCAACGCTTCCTGTCTACGTCCATCTTCGGAATCGAGCAGGTAGTAATATGGGTACCTCGCGCCCATAAGCCGCGTCCGAGCCAGCGCAATCGATACACGGCTCGTGTCGATGGTGGCCCAGCGTCTGCCATGCTGCTCCGCGACCACCGCCGTCGTTCCACTTCCGCACGTGGGATCGAGAACGAGATCGCCGGCATCGGTCGCCATCAGCATGCAACGTTCGACAACCTTGTTGGCTGTCTGAACCACGTACACCTTGTCCTCGGTGAAGCTACCAGTGACCGTGTCGAGCCACACATTAGAAATAGGATACACGGGAAAATCATTGATGTACCGCACATACCGAAGTGTTGTTCCCGTCGAGGTGATCCTGCTCGCCTTGGCAAGCTTATCAAGCCCCCCCAGAGTTGTCTTCCAATGCAGGTTGGACCCCGTGGAATACGCTTTACCCTGGAACTCGAAAGGCCTCGACAACGCATCGCTGAACCCAGTGGACGTGATGTCTCCTACCGTGTAGATTCGCCATCCATTCGGCAGTGATTCAGGATTTGCCCGCTCGTCCGCAGTCAGACGTCTTCGCACCGAACAGTCTTCCGATGCAACGAGCGAATAGACGCCAGCCGCGTCGGTATCGACAGTTTTATCGTAATAAAGCTGGCGATATTTCATCCGCTCGATATCCCTGGCGTACCAGATGACAAAATCGAGCACGCCGCCGAGCGTGTTGACTTTGGCCATCGGGCTATTAACCGACGAAGTTTTTCTGAAGGCTATGATGGAACAGAAATTTTTGGCGCCAAAGACCTCGTCCAGAACGCAGCGCAACAGGTGAACGTTTTCATCGCCAATCTGTAGAAAAATGCTCCCGCTGTCGGCCAGCAGTTCTTTGGCCGCGTGCAAGCGGTCACGGACATATGAAAGGTAGGAATGAATCCCTAACTCCCACGTATCACGAAACGCCTTGATCTGCTCTGGCTGCCGTACGAGATCCTCGACCTTCCCATCCTTAACATCCCGCTTCCGCGTCGAAACTTGCCAGTTCGAGCCGAACTTGATCCCGTACGGCGGGTCCATGAAAATCATCTGGACCTTGCCCCGGAGCCCCTCCTTCTGCGCGAGCGACGTCATTACGACAAGTGAATCCCCCAGGATCATCCGGTTCGTCCATTTGTCGTCATGCTTGTAATATTCGATCTGCTCCTCAAAGGGACGCTCCTGTTCGAATGCCCCGAACAACCCGAGTTGCTGGCTCTTGCCCGAAGCACGGGTGCGCAGATCCTCCATCAACGCCTTCGGCAGCACCTTCTCCTGGATGTAAATCGGCACCACCGGCACGGCCAGCGGCTTCCGATCCTGCTCATCCTTGCCCTTCCAAACGAGCTGCGGATCCAACGTCGGATCCCGCGGGTAGAGCATCGTCTGCGGCGTCTCCTCCTCGTCGGAGACATACTCGCTCATCTCACGCGGCGGAATGTTCTTACGCGTATCCTTGTGCTCCAGCGCCTCGATCCGGGTCTCCGTCTCGCCCGCCGTCTTCCCGCCGCTCTTCTTCCGTCCCGCCATGACTCAGCTCTTCCCTGCCGCGAGGCGCTCGAGCGCCTGCCGGATGACATTTTTCGCGTTGTAAGGATCCGTGATCTCGAGGAAAACCCACCGCCCGAACGCCCCGTCGTGGTTCACCGCCGGGATCCACATTCGTTGCGCCGTCTCGACCTTCGCCGCCTTGTCCTGCTCCCGCTGCCCCGTCACCTCGAGCACCGCGTGGAAATCACCAAGCGCAGGATGCCGCATGCGGGCGATGAAATCGGGGTAATACCGCCGCTCCAAGCCCTCGATGCTGTACGGAATCGTGAAGCCTATGTTGTGGTTCTTCACGTACGCAAGCACCTCGTCCATGTCCTCGAGCGATTGCGCGCACTTCTGCTCCCACGCCTCCGTGTCCGCGACCACGTGCGTCACGTGGCACCTGTCCGCCCGCGTGAGGTACGTCGGGCGCGCCGTCAGGAAATCGACCCCGTCCGTCGAGCCCAGCGCGCCGCCAGGATGGTAGACCGGTAAAACCCGCGCCTCGCCCTCGTGCGCCGCGACGATCGAGCGGTAGATCTTGTCCGCCGCATTCGAGCCGAGCTGCGACCAGAGAATGAGCTGCTTGAACGTGTCGTCGTGAAGCTCGACGCATTCGGAGAGCCAGCGCTTGCTTATCTCGAGGACCTGCGGGAAAAGCAAGATCCGCGGGCTGTCCCCGTCGTCCCGGAAATACCGCTCGATGATGCGCCGCGCGAGCCAGAACGCGATCTCCTGCTCCCGCCGCGAGCGCAGATGGTCGAGCGTGTGCATCTCGGACTCGCCCATGATCGACGAGAGCTCGGTCTGCGTCGGCGTGTCCCGCGTGGAGAGGACCATCTTCGATTCGTCGCCGAACCGCGCGTCGAGCCGCCCCGTCGGCAACTCGAAGCGATACCCGACGACCCGCGGAAACGTGATCCGCGAGGAAGCACGCTCGGGGAGTGAGCGAACGTGCATGCGTTGCCTGTCGTCCGGCAAAGGTGTGCTCGCGTCGCCCATCGGAATGAACTTGAACGGCACGCCGTAGACCTCGGCATACTCCGGGGCAAACATGCCGTCCTTGTCCGCCTGATAACTCATACGCCGCAATCCACGGCCGATGACCTGCTCGCAGAGGAGCTGCGTGGTGAAGGCCCGGACGCCGAGGATGTGCGTCACGGTGTTCGTATCCCAGCCCTCGGTCAGCATCGAAACGGACACCACACACCGCACTCCCTCACCGAGCTTGCCAGGTTTGCCCACGGTGTTCATGAC
>JANMGF010000317.1:0-13001 GCA_031374535.1 Polyangium sp. (in: bacteria) | reverse complement strand
TGCGCGCTCGCGGGCCGCCGCTGCGCGTACGACCACAGCCGGTCCGGCAGCGGCGCGTGGATGCGCACGCTGCGAATGCTGAACGGCAGGTAGGTGGGCTTGTGCTCGGAGAACTCGAAGGCCAGGCCCATGACCGTCTGCACCGCGCTGTCGAGCAAGTGCGGCGACAGCGCGCAGGCGCCATCCACGGGCGCGGCGATGCGCGCCAGGGTCCGGCCGTCGCCGTAGTGAATCGACTGGATGCCGCGAAACCGGCCGCTGTAGTCGATGCCCTTGCGGTGCAGCAGCTCGTAGTACTCGTCGCCGCTGAACCGCGCCGGCAGCTCGCGCTGCAGCTCCTCGGGCGCGAGTCGCGCCGCGGCGCTCTGCCGTGCGCCGACGCTCACCTCGCCCTCGGAGAACACCTGCCGCCCACCGTCGCCGCTGCCCGACAGCTCGAAGCGAAACCCGCGGTCGTTCGGCGCCAGCGCGAGCTCGACCTCGAAGCCGTCGCCCTCGGGCTTGATCGGCCGCACGAACACCACCTGGTGCAGGCTGCACGCGGTGCGTCCGCCGAGGCGCGCGACGGCCTCGCGCACCCACTCGAGCTGCGCCGCCCCCGGCATCACCGGCTCGCCGCCGACCCGGTGATCGAGGAAGAAGCTCTCGCTGCCCGTGAACCTGCTGACGAACCTCGCAGGGGTGCCGCGCGCGACCTCGCGATGGAGCAGCGGATGCGGCGCTCCCTCGCCGGTCCCGTGCGCCACCTTGGCGGTCTCGGGGGAGATCCAGTAGGGCGTGCGCTCGAAGGCGTAGTTGGGCACCGAGACGCGGCGGGCGGACCCGCCCGAGTGAAGCGCTGCCCACTCCACCGGCTCGCCGGCCAGCCACGCGGCGACCAGCCGCCGCGCGCGCTCGTCGAGCACTTGCGCCAGCGCAGCGGGGACCGCAGACGAGGCCGCCGAGGCTCCTCGGCGCGCCGAGCCGGTCAGCGCTCCACCGCGCTCACCGGCTCGCCACGCCGCGAGCTGTGCCCGCAACGCGGCCACTGACGACACCACCCACAGCGCGCGCTCGTCGTGCGCGTCGCGCCCGACCTGCAGCGTGTACGCCAGGTCGTCAAGCTCCAGCCCGCGCGCCGCGTCGAGGTGCGCGAGCAGCCGCGCGACCTGACGCTCGAGACCGGCGCCATCCTTGGCCGACAGAGGCACCAACGCCACCCCGCCATCGGCGCGCGCGGGCGCCGGCCGCGCCGGCGGCGACTCCAGCACCACGTGCGCGTTGGCGCCGCCAAAGCCGAAGCTGCTGACCCCGGCCAAGCGCGGCCACGGCGCCGGCGGCAACGCGCGGGTCCGCGTCTCGATGCGAAACCGGCGCTGGTCGTAGCGCAGGTACGGGTTGGCGCTCTGCAGGTGGGGATTGCCCGGGACCACACCGTGGCGCAGCACCAGCACGAGCTTGAGCAAGCCGGCGATGCCGGCCGCCGCCTCCAGGTGACCGACGTTCGTCTTGACGCTCCCTAGCCCGCACGGCTCCGGCCAGGGAGGCGCCGATGGCTCGCCGCCGGCCAGCTCCGCGAACGCCAGGTTCAGCGCCTCGACCTCGATCGGATCTCCCAGCGCGGTGCCGGTGCCGTGCGCCTCCAGATAACACAGGCGGTGGAGCTCGGCGGCCAGCGGAGCGTACGCCGCGAGCAAGAGGTCGCGCTGGGCGTTGGGGTTGGGCGAGGTCAGCGTGTTGGCCTTGCCGCCGTGGTTCTGCGCCGAGGAACGGATCACGGCGTGGATCGGGTCGCCATCGGCCAGCGCCTTGCCCAGCGGCTTTAGCACCACGACGCCGACCCCTTCCCCGCGCACGTAGCCGTCGGCGCGGCCGTCGAAGGTCTTGCAGCGACCGTCGCTGCTGAGCATGCCGGCCTGGCTAAACGACAGCGTCAGGTCCGGCGACGCCAGCAGGTTGACCCCACCGGCGATCGCCAGCCCGCACTCCCCGCTCCGCAGGCTGGTCACCGCGCGGTGCAGCGCCACCAGAGAGCTCGAGCACGCGGTGTCGATGGGCTCGCTCGGACCGTGCCAGTCGAACCAGTACGAGATGCGGTTGGCGGCCATGCAGTGCGCGTTGCCGGTGGCGAACTGCGCGATCGCCACCTTGCCGGCGTCCTTGAGACGCGCCGCATAGTCGGTGCCGGAGATGCCCACAAACACGCCGGTGTCGCTGCCGCGAAGCCTCTGCGGCGCGATGCCGGCGTCCTCCAGCGCGTGGTACGTCGTCTCCAGCAGCAAGCGGTGCTGCGGATCCATGAGCGAGGCCTCGAGCGGAGAGATGCTGAAGAACATCGCGTCGAACTCGTTCGCGCCGCCGAGGAATCCGCCCTGATTGGCGCGGGTCTTGTTGGCGTACGGCGCCGGCTCGCCGTAGAGGTCCTGCCAGCGCCAGCGCTCGGCGGGCACCTCGGTGACCAGATCGCGTTCGTGCAGCAGATGGTCCCAGAACGCGTCGAGATCCGGTGAGCCCGGGAAGCGCCCGCTCATGCCGATGATGGCGATGGGCTCGTCGCAGCGCACCGCGACCGTCGCCGCCGACCATGAGTTGAGCGCCGCGCCGACCGCCGCCGCCTCGACGACAACCGGCTCGGTCGCGGCCTCGACGACCACCGGCTCGGTCGCGGGCGCGGCCGCCACCGTCACGCCGTGACTGTCCACCAGGTGCGCGGCCAGTCGCGAGAGCGTAGGGTAGTTGAAGAACACCGTGGGCAAGAGCGAGAGCCCGAGCTCGGCGTTGAGCTCGTTGGCCAGCTTGGTCAACAAGATCGAGTCGAAGCCATACGTCCCCAGCTCCTCGTCCAGATCGAGCGCCGACGGCGGCACCTTCGAGATGCGGCTCACCAGCTCCGCGAGCGCGGCGATCACCTCGTTCGTCCCAGACTTCGCAGGCGGCGCTCCCGCTCGCCCGGTGCCCGCCGCCGCCGCCCCTGCCGACGACGACGACGACGACGACGGCGGCGACGACGCGGCCGCAGCCGACGCGGCCGCGGTGACGCCGTACCGCACCTGATACTGCGCGCCGTCTCCCGCCAGCGCCACCTTCAGCGCCTGCCAGGCTGCCTCGGTCGGCAGCGGCTGCATGGACCAGCGTCGCTCGAGCAGGCGCCGGGTCTCGTCATCGATCGACATCCCGCCCTCCGCCCACAGCGGCCAGGCGATGCTGACGGTTCGCCCCCAGCGCCGCCCGGCTTGCACCGCGCTCGCGCGCTCCTGCGCGAACGCGTCCATCCACGCGTTGGCGGCCGCGTAGTCCGCCTGGCCCGCGTTGCCCTCGACCCCGGCGATCGACGAGAACAGCACGAAGGACGAGAGCCGCAAGTGGCGCGTGGCCTCGTCCAGGTTGACCAGCCCGGTGACCTTGGGCCCGAACACCTCGCGCACCTCCTGGCGGGTCTTGCGCAACAGCAAGCTGTCGCGGCAGACCCCGGCGAGGTGAAACACCCCGCGTAGCCCGCCGTGTGCGCGGCCGTGCTCCTGCTCGAGGTGGCGCACCAGGCGCGCGACCTCCTCCTTCGACGACAGATCACACGCGTACCCGATGACACCGGGCACCGCCGGCGCGTGGCGCCCGACCACCACCGGCACCGCCCGCGCCTCTTCGCGCAGATACGCCGCCAGTAGCCTGCCGATACCGCCGCCGCCGCCGGTGAGCAGGTACACGCCGCCGGGCTCGATGCCGACGCCGGCCGGCGACGACGAGGCTGAGGCCAGCGAGCACTCGTGCCAGCGTCGGACCATGCGGCGGGCGTCGGTGTGCCAGACCACTGCGTCGCGGCTGGCCCGCTCGCTACGCATCAGCTCGCGGACGCGCGCCGCCGACGCGCGCTCGAGCCCGTCGACGCCGAGCACCCTGCCCGCCAGCCCTTCGTGCTCGAGCGCCGCGGTCGCGAACAGCCCGGCGAGGTAGCGATAGCGATGGAGGTCTTCTCCGGCGCACAGCACCGTCATCGAGACGGGGCGTCGCCGCGCCGCCGCATCCTGCAAGCGGCCGAGCACCTGCAGGAACACCTCGTCCGGCGGCCCCGCCGCCAGGCGCTGCACCTCGCCATCCTTGTCGCGCCCGAGCTGGTCGCCAAGCGCCTCGGGCAGCTCGGGTGCCAGCAAGCACAAGCTCGACGCGTCGCGCCCCGCGCCCGAGGCGCTGATCACCGCGCTCGATGCGGCCAGCATGGTATCGCGGGTCGCCTCGTTGGTTGCCTCGCGGGTCGCCTCGATGGCCGCTTCGGTCCACTGGGCGAGCTGCACCCGCAGCGTGGCGGCGCGGGCGGCGCCGTCGCCGCGGTGCTCGTCGGTCGGCTGCGCAGGCAAGAACACAAACCCCAGGCACGACAGGCAACACTCGCCCGCGTCGTCGACGACCTGGAGGTCGTAGCTGCTCCACCCGCGCTCGTCGGAGCCGGCGCTGCGATGCGCGTAGACCCACACCTCCTCGGGTAGCTCTGCAAAGAACGAGATCTCGCGGACGCAAAACGGCAGCGCCAGGGGCAGACCGTGCACGTCGTAGGCCCACCCCAGGCAGGCCTGGAAGCAGCTATCGATCATCCCGGGCTCGTGCGAGAACCCGTCGACGCGCGCGAGCGCCACCCGCGCCAGCACCTCGCGGTCGTTGAAGCGCCGCTCCTGCACGCCCTGAAAGCTTCGGCCCAGCGAGAACCCGCGGCGCTCGAGCTCCGCGTAGTGCTCGCCGGCGCTGCGCCGCTCGCCGACGCGGGCGCGGATGGCCGCGAGCTCCAGCCGCGCCGGTCGCGGCGCCGGTCGCTGGCTCAGCGTCGCCGTGGCGACCACACGCCCGCCATCGGCCTCCTTCACCTCCGCCTTCACCGCCTCGCCGTCAAAGGCCAGCTCGACCCGAATCGCAGCGCCCGCTTCGCCGTCGCCGCTGGCGCGCGCCACCGTCACCGGCGCGCGCCAGGTCAGGTTCTCCAGCCGCACGGGCGCCCGACCGGTGGCCTTGTGACCCGCCACGCGCAGCAGCTCGAGGTACGCGGCGCCGGGCAGGACCCTGGCTCCTCGGACGACGTGATCGTGCAGGAAGAGCTCGTCGCCGGAGTACGCGCTGGCGAAGGCGACCTGCGCCAGCGTCGAGCAGTTCTCGTGCAGCAACGGGTGCAGCCACCGCACCGACGACAAAGCCGACGCAGGCGGAGCCGACGCCGACGCCGACGTCGAGGTGGCGCCAGCCGGCGCAGCGGCGACCCAGTACGGGTCGGTGGCGAAGGGATACGTCGGCAAGATTACGCGCCGGGGCGCGGCCCCGGGGTAGTACGACTCCCAGGCCACCGCCTCGCCGGCAACCCAGCGAGCCAAGACCTGGTCCCAGTCGCTCGCGCGCGGCCGCTCCTGTCGCGACCACGCCGGCGCTCCGGCGCCGCCGCCTCGTCCGTTCCGGACCTGCCCGACCTTCCACCGCCTGTCGTCGCCAGCCGCGAGCTCTGCCAGCCTGGCGCGCAGCTCGTGCTCGTCGTCGACCAGGGTCGCGGCGCGCGCCTCCATCGCGGCCCGCCCGACCTGCAGCGTGAAGGCCACGTCGCCCAGGATCGGTCGCGCGTCGCCTCGCTCGAGGAAGCGCGCGAGCTGCTGCGCGCGACGCCCGAGCGCGTTGGCGTTCTTCGCCGACAACACGATGGCGTACGGACCAGCGCCCGCCGACGAGCGGCGCCGGGGATAGGACTCCAGCACCACGTGCGCGTTGGTCCCGCTGAAGCCAAAGGCGCTGACCGCGGCCCGCCGCGCCCGCGACGGAGAATCCTTCCACTCTCGGGTCTCGGTCGGGATGTAGAACGGCGAGTCGGCGAGCTCGATCTCGTCGTTGAGCTTGCGGAAGTGCAACCCCGGCACGATGGTCTCGCGCTCGAGCAACAACACCGCCTTGAGCAGGCCGGACACGCCAGCCGCGTGGCTGCAGTGACCGATGTGGCTCTTCACCGAGCCAAGCGCGCAGAAGTGCCGCTCGGCCGTGCGCTCCTGGAACGCGCGCACCAGCGCGCTCACCTCGATGGGGTCGCCCAGCTTGGTCCCCGTGCCGTGCGCCTCGACGTAGCCGATCGTCGCGGGATCCACGTCGTGCTGGCGATACAGCTCGGACATCAGCTCGTACTGCGACTGCGCGTTGGGCGCGGTGATGCCGTTGGTCTTGCCATCCTGGTTGGCGCCGCTGCCCACCACGACGGCGTGGACGAGATTGCCGT
Organism: Polyangium sp. (in: bacteria); assembly: GCA_031374535.1. Lineage (GTDB taxonomy): Bacteria > Myxococcota_A > Polyangia > Polyangiales > Polyangiaceae > Polyangium. Next base: position 6,790 of record JANMGF010000317.1, on the reverse strand, counting down.
CGCGCTCGGCCTCGGGCAGGCGCTTCATCACGATGACCCCGACCCCCTCCGACGACACGATACCGTTGGCGCCGTCGTCGAAGGTCTTGCATCGCCCGTCGCGCGATGGCATGCCGACCTGGCTTGTCCAGACGTGGAGCTGCGGCGTGTTGAGCAACGCGACGCCCCCGGCGATGGCGAGGTCGCACTCCCCCGACTGCAAGCTCTTGACCGCGCGGTCCACCGCCACCAGAGAGCTCGAGCACGCGGTCTCGATCGCGAGCGCGGGCCCGGTGAGGTTGAGGAAGTACGAGATCCGCGCCGCCAAGATGGCCTGCGAAGAGCCGACGAACACCGCGCCGTCGCGATCGGCGTTGGCTCGATGGAGCACCTGGGCGTAGTCGCTGGCTCCCGCGCCGACGAAGACCCCGACCTTTTGCCGAGCCAAGCTCGTCGGGTCGATGCCGCTGTCCTCGAGAGCGTTCCAGCACTCCTGCAAGAACACCCGCTGCTCCGGCGTCATCAGCTCGGCTTCGAATGGCGAGATCCCGAAGAACAGCGGATCGAAGCCACGGCTGTCGGCGATGAACCCCGCCCAGCGGCTATACGACGTGCCGGCGTTGCGCGGATCGGGGTGGTACCACGACAGCCCGCCCCAGCGCTGGGCGTCGATCTCTTCGATCGGATCGATCCCGCGCCGCAAGACCTCCCAGAGCTCGGAGGGGTCGCGGGCGCCCGGCAGACGACAGGACATGCCGACGATCGCCACCCGCGCGTCGCACGCGCCGCGCGCGCTCTCGACGACGTGGCCGCGCCCGGCTTCGGCGCTGGTGCAGGGCCGGGCTCCGGCAGCGGTCCCGGGCTCGACGCCGGGCTCGCCGGGCGTGCCGCGCGCGAACTGCGTCTCCTTGATCCGGCGCAGCACCAGGCGCTGGCACTGCACGAGCACACCGCCGTCGGCGTCGCACACCCAAAACGAAAACTGAGCGGCCTCGCGATCGATCGACTCGCAGCGGACGCGACAGTCGTACGCGACCTCGGCGGCGGGCTCCTCGAGCACCTCGAGCCCCTCGAGCTGGTACGGCAAGTACAGGCACGGATCAGCGCCAGGGATGCCCTGCAAGTAGGACGCATGCTGGATCGCGAACAAGAAGGCGCCGTCGAGCACCTGGGCGATGTGGCTTTGCCGCTGGGCGCCACCGCTGGCGCCCAGCTGGAGCTGCCCCCAGCACCGATCCGGCGCCAACCACAGCGATCGGCGCACGTTGTAGTAGCAACCGATGATGTCGGTCTGAGGCAGCGCCCTGGCGATCTCGTCCACCGATTGGCGCTGCGACGCACCATGGTCCGCGAACGCAGCGGCGCGGACCTTCGGTGCGCGCGCGCTCCACTCGCCGCTCCCGCGCAGGTGTATCGCCTCGCCGCGATCGCTCGAGCGGCTGGACACGGCGAAGCGAAACGCCCCCTCGTCGCCTCGCCGCAGCGAGACTCGCAGCACCGAATCAGGCCCGGCGATGAACGGCTTGTAGATGCGAGCGGCCTGGAAGATGACTCGCCCGGCGCCCAGGCAGCGCCGAAGCGCCGCGTACACCAGCTCAAGATAGCCATCGGTGGGCATCACCGACCGCCCGAACACCCAGTGTCCGGCGAGGTACGGGTTGGCGGTGGTGGCGCCCGAATACGTGACCGAGATCGCCCCCGACTCCCAGTCGCCCTCGACCGCCAACGGCGAGACGAAAGCAGCGCTCTCCGCAGCGCGCGCGCTGGGAGGCGCCGACGCCGGCCGGGCGCCGCCTGTCGAGCGTAGCCGAGCCACCTGCGCGCTCAGCGCTCGGATGGTCGAGTAGGCGTACAGCTCGGAGGCCTTGATCTTCGTCGAGAGCTCGGCGTTGAGCTTCTTGACGAAGTCCGCCGCGAGGACCGAATCGAGGCCCAGCTCGCCGAACGACTGGTCGTCGCTCACCTCGGACGGCTCGAGGTAGAGCTGCTCGCACACCATCGCTCGAAGCTTGTCGATCACGTCGCTCGCTGCGGGCGCCGCCGCCGCGATGCTCGCCGCGAGCTCAGCCGCCGCGTGGTGCGGCTGCGAGCGACGCTCCTCGTTCCCCGGCGCCGCGGGTGAGGCGGCCAGCCTGGTTTGCAAGTACGCCGCGAGCGCACGCAGACTCGGGTGCTCGTAGATGACCTTAGCCTTGAGCGGCACACCGTAGGTGGCCCCTACCCGCTTGACGAGCTCCACCCCCAGGATGGAGTCGATGCCGAGCTGCGAGAAGCTCTTCTCGGGATCGACCTCCGAGCGCTCGAGGTACAACAAGCTCGCCAGCAGGTCGCACAGCGCGTCTTCCAGCTTCCGAACATCGACCGCCGGCCCAGAGGCCGTTGCAGACGCCGGCGCGCGCCGCGAATCGAGCTCGACGAGCGCCGACGCCGCAACCGGGGCGTAGGCTGCCGCCGGCGCAGACGCCGCGGCTGGAGCATGTGTAGACGCCGCGACCGGCGCCGGCCCCGAGGGAACCGCACCGGGCAGCGGAGACAGCACGACCTCGTGCACCGCCGACGACGTGGGAGTAGGCACCCACGCAGCGGGCGGCCGCAGCCTCACCACCGGCGTACCGTTGGCCGCCACCTGCGGGGGGCTGACCTGCGCGGCCGCCGCCGACTGCGGAGCGCCAGCGCTCGGGGTGCCGCTGCTGGCCGCCGCCAGATGCGCGGCCAGCGCGTCGACGCTGGCGTAGGTGTAGATCGAGCTCGCCGCCACCTTGCGGCCCAGGCGCGCCGACGCCGCCTTGGCCAGCTCCACCCCCAGCACCGAGTCGAGGCCGAGCGCCGAGAACGAGCCTACCCTCTCTACCTCTTGCTCCTCGAGGTAGAGCTGCTTGGCCAAGATCTCGATCAGCACCTTGCGCACCTCTGCCGCGCTCGGCGCCGCTGCGGCGCGCGCCACGGGCGCCGCCAAGGGCGCAGGCGAGGGTACCGACGAGGGCGCCGGCGAGCGCTGCTGCAACGCCTCGCGCGGTTGCGCCGCAGCGCCGCTCGCCACCCAGTGCTTCGCCCTTTCGAACGGATAGGCGGGCAATCGCGCGCGCGGGTAGCCGCCGTCGGCGTGCAGCCTCGCCCACTCCACCTCCACGCCGCGACACCAGTACTTGGCCACCAGCTCGAGGCGCCCCTGTTGCATCCAGCGCGCCATCAGCTCGGGCTCATCGCGGAGCAGCGCCACGTCGTCGCCACCTGCGCTGGCGCGGCCGCGATACACCCGCGGGCCGGGAGCGCCGTCGAGATACGACTGCAGCGCCGCCATCAGCTCGACGCGCTCGGAGAACACCACCGCCACGCGCTCGTCCATCGCCCGCCGCGCGACTTGCAGCGTGTACGCCGCCTGCGCCAGGTCCAGGTCGGGGGTGCGCCGCATGTGCGTGATCATGGCCTCGGCGTACGCCCGCAGCGCGCCGTCCGTACGCGCCGACAGCGCGAAGACCGCCGGCCCGCCGAGGCGCGGCGCTGGAGCCGACCGCGGCGCCGCCTCGACGACGACGTGCGCGTTGGTGCCGCCGATCCCGAAGCTGCTGATCCCGGCGCGCAACGGAGCGCCCTCGCTGCCCGGCGTCCACTCCTCGCCGCGCGCTTGCACTCGCAGCGGCCCCGCTCCCAGCTCGATGTTGGGGTTTGGCGTCTCGAAGCCGACGAGCGGTGGAAGGTATCGGTGCTGCAACGCGAGCAATACCTTCACCAGACCCGCCGCACCGGCCGCCGCCTCCAGATGGCCCAGGTTCGGCTTGATGGAGCCTATGCTGCACCGCGCCTGCCCAGTCGCGCTCGAACGAAACGCCTCGAGCAGCCCGTTCATCTCGATCGGATCGCCCAGCGGCGTACCGGTGCCGTGCGCCTCGATGTAGCTCACCGTGCTCAGCTCGACACGGGCGTCGCGACACGCCGCGACCACCAGCGCCGCCTGCATCTCCGGGTTGGGGACGGTCAAGCCCTCGACCAGTCCGCCGTGGTTGACCGCCGAGCCCTTGATAACCGCCAGCACGTTGTCGCGATCGTCGACTGCCTTGGCCAGCGGCTTGAGTAGCAGCAGCACCGCGCCCTCGCCCCGCACGTAGCCATCGGCGCTGGCGTCGAACGTGCGGCACGCACCGGCGCGGCTGAGCATGTTCGACTGGTAGTACGTCACCGTCTTGGCCGGATGGCACATGAGGTGGATGGCGCCGGTCACCGCGGAGTCGCACTCGCCGTAGCGGATGGCGCGGACCGCCTGGTGCAACGCCACCAGCGACGACGAGCACGCGGTGTCGATCTGCAAGCTCGGGCCGCGAAGGTCGTAGAAGTACGACAGGTGGTTGGCCAGCAACGCCGCCGCCGTGCCGGTGGGCGAGTACAGCGCCGGGTCGCGCGCCGCGTCGAGCAGCCGTTCGTAGTCACTGCCGCTGGCGCCGATGAAGACGCCGGTTCGGCTGCCCCGCCACGCCTCGGGCGCGTAGCCGGCGCCCTCGAAGAGCTGCCACGCCATCTCGAGGAGCCAGCGCTGCTGCGGATCCATCGATCTGGCCGTGCGCGGCGCCAGGCGAAAGAACCCTGCGTCGAAGCTGTCGAGGTCCGCCACGAACCCGCCGCGAGCGATGCCCTGGTGCTCGCCGCGCGGATCGATCGACGCTGGCCACTGCCAGCGCCCGTCGGGCACGTCACCGATGGCCGAGCGACCCTGTCGCAGTAGCTCCCAGAGCTCGTGCTCGTCGCTGGCCCCCGGCAAGCGGAAGCAACATCCGACGATGGCGATGTCGCCGCGCGCCGACGCGCCTCGCCCGCCTCGCTCGCCGCCTCCCTCGCGCGCCGACGCGCCGCGCCCACCGCGATCGCCTCCACTCTGAAGCTCCGGCGCAGCCCCGAGCACGTGGTCGACGATGGCCGCGACGCTGCCGAGGCCGAAGAACCCGGCGGGGCTCACGTGCAGGCCATAACGAACGTGCAGCGCCTCCGCCAGCTCCGCGTAGAGGATGGACTCCACCCCGAGCACGTTGAGGTTGTCGCGGACGCTCAGCGTTGGCAGGCGGAGCGCCGCCACGAACAGCTCGACGATGAAGGCGCTCAGCTCGTCGCGACCGGGCGCGCGCGGCGACGGAGCCGACGACAGCGACGGCGACGGAGCTGGCGACGGCGGAGCTGGCGACGGCGGAGCGTCTGCGGGCAGCGACGCGGACGCAGATGCCACCGCCGCGCCGAACACTGGATGCGCCGCGCCGACGACCTCCTTCACGCTGAAGATGCGCGCGATCAAAGCGCGATCCTTTTGCCGATAGAGCGACGCGCTCAACCCCAGGCGCCCGCCACCGAGGAGCTCGGGCTCGTGCTGCACGTACGAGAGCACGTCCCCGGGATTCGCGTTGCCGAAGTAGTAGACGTCGCGCGCCACGCAGGACGCGGCCATGGCCCAGTCCGTCGCGCCTCGCTCTCCCTGGCTGCGCTCATGGATATACAGCCGCTCGCATCGATCGGCGATCTTGGGATACGACGCGAAGTACAAGAGCCCTACCCCGTTGACGTCGTCGAACGGGTCGATGACGTACTCCTTGCTCCAGCCCGCGCTCGCCGCGAACGGAAAGGACGTGCCCGCGAGTGGCTGGGTGTGGCGCAACGGCCCGAGCTCGCCGGCGCGCTGAAAGAGATGGTCCTTGGCCGTCAGGTACTCGCTCGCGAACGCCGGCAGCTCGTCGTGTGTGGGGATGCCGTGGTCCTGATGCAGGACCGGCGAGCCCTTCTTGAGGGTCGTGTTGTCCTTGTCTACGCGCGCCGAGAACACCGACATCAGCGACGCCCGGAGCTGCTTGCCGGCGCCGTCGAGGTGAGCTTCGGAGAAGAACATCTTGCTGCCGAACCGGCTCAAGCGCGACTCCAGGCGCACCGCCTCGTTCTCCGCGAACGCGCGCAGCGCCGCGGTCCCCTCCCAGCGCAGCCGCACGAAGCTCGCGTACAGGCGCTCCCCTGCGCTATCGGTCAACTTGTCCGAGGCAGTCCCCAGGCCGCTGGTGATCAGCGCCCAGTGCATGTCGCCGAGCTCCTTGAGCAGCCAGTGCTCGGACAGCCCACCCCACTGGAGCTGGGGCATGTTCAACTGCCACGTTCTCGTGAGGGGGACGGAGGAAGACTTCTCTTGCGACATGACGACCTTGCTTCTGCCAAGTAGCGATCCCGAGCGCCGAGTCGGCTCGGTTGTCGATGGCCGGGCGGCCCGGAGACACGTCAGGGCGGCTTCACGCGGCCGTCCACGCGTAGCGCCGGTGGTAGCCCTCGATACCGGTGAGAACCAACGTCCCCGGCCCGTGCGCGCCGCGCGCCTGAGGCAAGAAGCCGGCGTCGAGCTCGACGTCGCGAGTGCCGAACTTCACCAGGTGGTTGCTCTGCAAGACCCGCTCGTACTCCTCCATCGATAGCTCGTAGCGGCGGTCGAGCTGCGCCCCCAGCCGCATCGCGCGGATCCGCTCCTGGCTCTCACGCGACGCCACGCCGCTGAAGAACTCCGAGCAGCAGCCAGAGCCGTACGAGAAGCACCCGATGCGCCGCGCCGACGAGAAGTCGCCGTGCTCGATGGTGCTGGTCAGCGACAGCAGCATTGTCGCTCCCATGATGTTGCCGACGCGCTGGCAATGCAGGATGCCGGGCATGACGCGGCGCTCGAAGTCCTGCTCGATCTGTGCCGGCCGCGCCTTCTGGATTTTTCGCATCAAATCGCGATGCGCGCCCTTGACCATGCCGCCGAACGGCGTGTGCATGCTCAGGTACGAAAAGGTCTCCACGAAGTCGCTGTCCGGAA
>JANMGF010000303.1:0-1592 GCA_031374535.1 Polyangium sp. (in: bacteria) | reverse complement strand
GGTGCCGCTCGGCGCCGAGCCCCCGAAGGTCCCCGAGGGCACCACCACCGGAGCGTTCTACCTCCCGAGCCTCCCCGTGAGGTCTCTGTTCGCGAGGCGCTTGGTGTGCCACTCGCTGACAGGGCGGCCCCTCACGGCGGCGCTCGCGCAGGAGCGGGCGCTGCGGAACGAAGGAAAACAAGGCATCACCCGCCGCCTCGCGTGGGCGCGTGGAAAGGCCGGTCCCGACGAGCTCTTGGCGTTCGAGGCAGCGCTCTACCGGGTGGGCGATCACGCGAGCGCCGGATACGTCGACGAGCTCGCATGCGAGAGGTTCCCCGATCACCCGCGGATCCGCCTGTCGTTCGCCCGCTCGCTCGCCGCCGCCGCCGATTGGCAGAAGGCGCACGAGCAGCTCGCGGGCATCGATCCTTCCCAGCTCTCCGAGCCGGCGGACGTGAAGCACTTCCATCACATGCGTGGGATCACGTGGATGATGCTGGACGAACCGGAGTCCGCGCTCGAGGCGCTTTTGCAGTCGGCGGCGTGCAAGGAGGGGATTTGCCAGCCCGAGGATCTCATGGCGATCTGCGCGCCGCCCTCGTACGAGTGGTCATGGACACCCGAGCAAGCCATGACGCGGGACTACTTGCGTATCCTCGCCGCGGCGGACGAGGCGCTCGCACGCAAGGACGCCCTCGCCGCGCGGCAGATCCTCGACTGCGCGCTCGTGTGGGAGGTGAACGAGGTCCAGGGCTTCGCGCGAATCGCGGAGACGTACCTCAGCGGGCCGGAGGACGGCGCGCCCGTGGATCGATTCCGCAAGGCCCTGGCGCTCCTGTCCTACTGCGATCTGTTCGACACGCGCAGCACCGTGACCCGCCGCGAGATGCCGCTGCCCCGCGCGACGTGGGGCGCGGAGAGGCTCTCGGCGCTCGCGGAAAAGGCCCGCGTTTGGGTGGAGGAAGCGCTGAAGCGCCCTGCCTGACATCACCAGGGAAACCACTCCCCCGGGATCTTCTGCCACGCCGTCGGCCTCCGCGGATCGCCCTCCGGCACCACGAGCGAGCCGACGAACTCGGCGTGCTCGTACACGCTCCCGATCGAGCGCGCGATTCCATCGAGATCCGACGCGTCCACCACGCCGTTGCTCGTCGCCTTGTAGAACTGCACCGTGATCCGGATCGGGAACTTCGGATCCCGCACGAGCCGGAGGTTCTTGCCCTCGTTGTAAGGCCCGAGGTTCGGCCCGTGCCCGAGCACCGCTTGCTCCACGTCGCTCTTCTCCTCGGAGGCATCGGCGGACATCTTTTTCGGCTTGCTCGTGGGCGCGGCCATCGGCGCGGCGGGGACCGCTTCGCTGGGCGGCATGGCGCCCCCGAGCGGCCCGCGTTGCGCGTGCACGAGCGGCACCTGCACCAGGAAAAGCACGTCCGCCCCCTTGGCCAGCGCGCTCTCATCGGCCTCCGTCTTCGGCCCGCCCTGCGCCTCGATCCGCGCCTTCACGTCGCTCCTGCGTTCGGCCGTGAACGCGGCGCGCTGGCCCTTGTTGTTGAAGTAGAGCTCCTGCCCCGTGCCCCGCGCGCCCATGTCCTCGCCGCGGTTCTCGATCA
>JANMGF010000249.1:0-7725 GCA_031374535.1 Polyangium sp. (in: bacteria) | reverse complement strand
TTCTTGATCTCGAACGCGCAGTCGAGCTCGCTGCCCGACTCGCAGAGCTTCATCTGCGCGTCGAGCTGCTCCTCGTAGAGCTTCTTCTCCTTGGTCGACGACGCCTTGCACTTGTCGACGTCCGTCATGGCCGTCTTGTAGGAGGCGTTGCAGATCTCGATCTCGTCGAACCGCCGGGCCCCCTCGGCGCGTGCCCGTTCGAGCTCCGTGGCGAGGCGGAAGGTCTCGCGCTTCGAGAAGGCGACGACGGCGCCCGCGGCGGCGAGCAAGAGCAGCGCGCCCGCCGACACGCGAAACCCCTGGAGCGCGGCGCGTTGCCTCTGGCGTTGCCGCTCCTCGGCGCGGGCGATCTCGCGCTCCGGTTCGAGCAAGACGTCGAGCTCCTCGGCAAGCTCGTTCATGGCCGGGCGCTCGCGCGGATCGTGCGCGAGCCACCGCGCGAGCGCCCGATTGATGAGCGCGCGCGCCTCCCCCTTCACCTCCGGCAGCGTTCCTTCGGGCAGCGGTTTGTCCGCGCGCAGGTCGAGCGCACGCTCGAGATCTTCCATCGAATCGGCCGACGCGCCGGGGTAACGGTCCTCCCCGACGAGCGAGACGAGCAGCGTCGCGCCGAGGCAATACGTGTCCATCTTCTCGCTGATGGGTAGCTCTCCGAGGTTGCCCTTCATGGACGCGAGTTGCTCGGGCGAAGCGTAGAGCGCCGTGCCCGCGACGAACGTGCCCTCGCGCTCCGCCGCGACGCCGAGATCGAGCAGGATCGGGTGCACTCTTCCGCCGAACACGGCGAGGAAGATGTTGTCCGGCTTGATGTCCTGATGCCGCAGGCCCGCCGCGTGGAGCGCCTCGAGCCCGCGGGCGATCGCGAGGAAAACGTCGTGGGCCTCGCGTAGCCCGAGGGGGCCCCGTTCGAGCCGCTCGGCGAGCGTCTCGCCGCGGTAGACGGGCATCGTCAGCCAGATGTATTCGGCCGTCGTGCCGTGGTCCTTCATCTGCACGACGTGCGGGTGTCCGACCGTCGCCAGCATGACGAGCTCGCGCTCGACGTTGCGACCCGCGAAGTGCGATCGCGGCAGGATCTTCAGCGCGACCTGGTGCTCGGGTACGTCCTCGCGTTGCGCGACGTAAACCTTGCCGAACATGCCCGCGCCGAGCACGCGTTTCAGGCGGTAGACGCCGCCGACGACGTCGTCGATGGTCGGCATGACGACCACCGAGGGCGGGCTCGCGCTCTCGTGCGCGAGGGCCCCGGCGCGCTGGGAGTCGTCCACGACGGTCACGGCGTAGGCGTGCACGGTGACGGTGGCGCGGAGGTTCGAGCTCTTCACGGCGAGAACGAGCGTACCGCGATGCCTCCCGCGTCGCGAGAAAGCGGCGGCTCGGCGCGCTGGCTCGGCGCGTGCAAGCCTCCCGAGGCGGCGAGGGCACCCGAGCAAGGAGGTGCCGCTCGTGTTTCAGGGCTCGCCGCGTGGGTGCTTCCGTGACGTGACGGGACGGATGTCCAAAAACACCCATGGAAATCGCCGGTTGCGCGCGCCTACGTGAGCCTGCAACCTGCGCTCCCCAGGACAAAAGGAGCATCCATGAAGACCGGATCGAACGTGACGCTGCTGGTACCCATCGACTTCGAGGCCGCGTCGGTGAAGGCGCTCGTGCTGGCGAAGGATCTCGCGGCGCGCCTCGGCGGTGAAGTCGTGCTGGTGCACGCCTACCAGCTCCCGGTGTACACGTACCCGGGGCTCGAGCCGACGCTTCTGCCTGGGTTCCACGCGGAGGTGACCGCGGCGGCGCAACGCGCGGTGGATCAGATCGCGCAGCAGGAAGGGGGCCTGCGGGCCGTCCTGCGTGAAGGTGATCCCGCGGTCGAGGTGCTCGCCGCCGCCGAGGAGCTGGGCGCGACGATGATCGTCATGGGCACGCACGGGCGCACGGGCGTCGCGCATCTTCTCCTCGGCAGCGTGGCCGAGAAGATCGTGCGCAAGAGCCCGATTCCCGTGGTCACCGTGCGGGCCGCCGGCTGAGCCGGGGGATTGGGGGCGTAGCTCCCATCTTGCGAAAGGGGTTTGGGGCGCGGATGCCGCAGTACCGTCTGGCCGATCTCGGCCTGTTGCCGAACGTCCTCAGCGCGCTGCGCCTGCCGCTCGCCGCGGTCTTTCCGTTCGTCGTCGATGACGTGCGCGCCGCGCTCGTGGTGCTCCTCGCGGCTGCGCTCACGGACGTGCTGGACGGGTGGCTCGCGCGGCGCCGGGGCGAGCTCACGGCCGTGGGGGCGGTCGTGGATCCGATCGCGGACAAGGTCTTCGCGGCGACGGTGGTGATCACGCTGCTCTACCACCGGCGTTTGCCCGGCTGGGCGCCGCTCGCCTTGCTTTCGCGGGAGATCCTGGAGGCGCCGCTCCTCGCGTGGGTGCTCTCGAGCCCGAGGTTCCGCGGGGCGCGGCGGACGGAGGCGCGCGCCAACATCCCGGGCAAGCTCGCGACCACGGTGCAGTTCATCGCGGTGATCACGTCGATGACCGCGCCCGAGCACGTGGACGGAGCGCTCGTCGCGGCGGCGTGCGCGGGGCTCCTGGCGGGCGCGTCGTACTGGGCGCGTGAGATCGAGCGGGTGCGGAGGATCTCGGGCGGAAAACGTCTCGACACCTGAGGCGCGCCTCTTCCCTTCGCTCGCGTGGGCGACCCGTGTAACGTGGTCGCCCGCGATCCGAAGCGGCCTCCTCGACCAGGACGAACGATGCGACCGAAAGCGATCCTCGCGCTCTCATGCGTGATCTTCGGGCTCTTGCCGGCATGTTACGCAGGCGCCCAAGCGCGGAATTACGAGCCGCCCACGCGTTCCGTGTCCACGCCGTCCGGGGGCGAGACCCTGGCCAGCATGCCCGGCGTCATGGTGGAAAATATCTCCCTCGCGGACTCGAGCGCCGGCGATCCAGATATCTCGTTCGCGAGCGCGCGTGAGCAAACCGTCGACCTGCGCAAGCGCATGGACGACGCATCTGGATCCGCGCCACCGCCGCCGCCGCCTCCCCCTCCCGTCCAGAAATCCCCGCAGAAAGACGAGCCCCCGGGCAAAGAGTCGCCCACGGGGCAAGCCAGCCCGCCTGCAGATGCCGTGGGCAAGAAGCTCGAAGGCGATGGCACCGTGGCCGTCATGCGCGCGCCGATGCTCGTGTACACGGCGCGCGTGAACATGGCGGTCTACGAGGTGAAGAGCTCGCTCGCCGAGGTCGAGTCGCTCGCGCGTACCCTCGGCGGCTTCCTCGCGCGCCGCAACGATCAGTCGATCACGATCCGCGTGCCCGCGACCCGCTTCGACGAGGCGATCCGCCGCATCGAGAAGCTCGGCGACATGCTCTCGCGCGACGTCCAGGTCGAGGACGTGACCGAGGAGTACCACGACACCGAGATCCGCCTGAAAAACGCGCGCGCCGTCCGCCAGCGGCTCGAGCAGCTCCTCGCGAAGGCGACGAAGGTCGAGGAGTCGATCCAGATCGAAAAGGAGCTCGAGCGTCTCGCCGAGACCATCGACCGGCTCGAGGGGCGCATGAAGTTTTTGCGGGATCGCGCGGCGTTCTCGACGATCACCGTGACGTTCCAGCCGCAGACCGCCGCCGAGCTCGGCAAGCGTCCCTTCAACCTGCCCGTGCCGTGGATCTACGAGCTCGGGCTCGGCCGGCTGCTCAGCCTGTGACGGAGCCACGCGTGAAGTTTCAGCCTCGCCATCTCGCTCGCACCGCGCTCTTCGTTTCGGCCCTCGCCGTCGCGCTCCTCGCCTCGGCCTGCCGTCCCTTCGTGCCGGCCACGCCGCCTGGGTTCGTGGAGCTCGAAGACCGGTACGGCTCCGCGGAGTACCGCGCCACGACGGCCGACGGCGTGGTGCTCGGCGTCCGCTCGTTCGACAACGATCCCAAGGGCGAACGCTCTTTCTGGGTGCGCGCCCTCGAGAACCGGATGCGCAACATGGGCGGTTACGCGCTGCTCGAGAAGCGCGAGGTCAAGAACCGAGGCGGCCTCACGGGCACGCAGCTTCGTTTTGGTCACGACGAGGGCGACGAACCCTATCTCTACTACCTCACGATCTTCGTGACGGAGGATCGCGTGTTCGTCCTCGAGGCAGGCGGGGCGAGGCCGCAGATACAAAGGCTCGCGGAGCAGATCGACTGGTCGGTGAAGAACTTTCTTCATCGTTGAGCGGGACGCCGATGTGTTGGAGGCGCGGCGCCTTGCTTGCGCTCGGCCCCTTTGCTACCTCGCGTCTGGTGCGACACCTCGTCCCGTTCGGTAGAAGGCTCGATCGCCCGCGGCCCTGGTCGCTCGTCGGCCCGGCGTTGCTGCTCCCCGCGCTCTTCGCCGCGCCGGCGTTCGCGCATGGCGGCGGCGTTTCCGGCCCGCCGATCGAGGTTCCACAACCTCCCCCGGGTGACGGCGCCACGGCGCTCGGGATCCTGCGCGAGGTCGACGCGAAGGCCCAGGATCCGCGCTCGAAGAAGGCGGTCGCGGACGCCACCACGCGGGCCAAGAAGGCGCTCGAACGGGCGCACGGCGCGCGTACCTCGGGGGACGTCACGCACGCGCGGATCCTCGATGGTCTGGCGCTCGAATGGGCCGAGACCGCGCGGGATCTTTTGCGCGCGGCGGCGGCGGAGCAATCGGCAGCGGGCGTCGCCGACAAGGCGAAGGAGGCCTCGACGCAGGCCGAGCGTGCGCGCGCGTTGCTCGAAGAGACGCAGGCCCGAAGAGGCCGCGCGGAGGCCGAGCTGGAGCGCGCGCTCGCCGAGGAGCGAGAGGCCCGCGAGGCCGCGGCGAAGGCCGAGGAAGGGCGCATCGCTGCGGGCAAGGGCAAGGACAAACCTGCCAAGAAGGACGACGGAAAGGCCCCGAAGAAGGCCACGTCCGGCGCGGCCTCGGGCCCCGCGAAGGGGAAGGCGAAGTGATGAAGCGGATCCTGCTCGTGGCGCTCGTCGCGCTCGCCTCGGCCTGCGCGCCCGTGCCGCGCCCGCCGGTCCTCTCCGAGGTCTCTGCAGTGCAGAAGGGCGCCGCAGCGAAGGAGGCGCGGGAGCTCGCGCCGCTCGCCCATGCGCGCGCGGAAAAATTCAGCAAGGCCGCGGACGCCGCGTTCGAGGCGGGTGACGTCGCAGGCGCGCAGCTCTACGCCGAGCGGGCTCTCGCCGCGTATGCCCATGCCCTCGCGCTCGCCCGTATCGCGCGTGCGGAGAACGATGCCAAGAGCGTCGAGGCCGAGCTTGCCGCTCGTCAGACCGAGCTCTCGTCGCTCGATGGGGAGCAGACCCGCGCTTCTGCCGAGGTCGCGGCGCTCGAGGCACGTATCAAGGTGGCCCGCGACGCGCAGCCCGTCGCGTCTTCCGGCCCCGCGGATGCAGCCCGCGAGAAGGCACGCGTGGCCGCGGCCCGATCCCTCGCGCTCGAGGCGAGGATGCTCTGCACGGCGGCGCGCCTCCTCCTGCCGGAAATCCCGGCGCCCAAGCCCGACGTTCCCGCGCCCGTCGGCGCGCCCTCGCGGGAGGCGCTCGTCGCGGAGCTCGACGAGGCGGGAGCTTTCGTCACGAAGCTCGACGAGTCCCTCGGATCGGGCGGACCTGCGCCGATCGATCTCGCCACGCGTGCGCGATCGAGTTGTCTCTCTGCGCTCACGGGCATGCGCCGCACCATGACGCCGGTCACGCGCGCGCCCGGCGCTGGCGACGCGCTCCTCGGCCAGATTTCGGCCACACGTGTGTTCTCGCCGTCGCGCGACGACCGTGGCATCGTCATCACGTTGCGTGGCCTCTTCGCGGGCGAAAAACTCACGCCGGCTGCGAGTGATCAGATCACGCGGCTCGGGCGCTTTGCCGCGGAGAACCCGCGGTTCCCGCTCGCCGTCGTGGTGCACCAGGAGAAAGAGCCTTCTGCCAAGGAGCAGGCCGCTGTGAAAGCGCGCGCCGAGACCGTTGCGGCGGCCCTCCGTGCTGCGAGCGCGCCCCGGGTCGACGTCCTTCTCGCGGGCGCCGCCTCACCCGTGGTCGATCCTGCGGGAAGTGATCGGGCGCGGAATGCGCGCGTCGAGATCGTCTTCGTCACCCCCGAGACATTCTAGTACCATGCAGCGCGCGCGAGCTTTCGCGCACGAGGTCCCGATGCGCCCGAGCTGGCTCGCTTCCCTGATCGTCCCTGCCATCGTCGCGACGCTCCCTGCGTGCGAGGACACCAGCAAGCAGCAGGAGCAGGCCGCGGCCCTCGTCCTCGACAAGCTCGTGTCCGTCGCGAACGAGGACGCTGGGCAGGTGCGCCGTGGTTTGCCCGAGGGCGCGAAGAAGCTCGGCGAGCTCGTCGACACCGATCCCGGGGCAAACCTCGTCGGCCTCCAGAAGGCCATCCGCCAGGCGCGCGCGTCGGTGAAGGATCTCGACATCGCGAAGAGCACGTTCTTCACCTTCGTCGACACGACGGGCATCGCCCTGCGCAGCGAGGCCGATCCCGATCTGCTCGCGCAAAAATCGGTCCTCTCGTCGTTCCCTGCGCTGAAGAAGGGCCTCGAGCCGAGCGCGGGCGTCGTCGAAGCCTGGGGCGAGATGCAGGAGATGCGTGGCATCCGCACGGGCCCCGACGCGCAGTGGGTGGCCGCGCATCCGGTGAAGGACAAGGACGGCCAGGTGAAGGGCATGTTCGTCACCGGCTGGTCCTTCCGGCGCTTCGCGCTCCACCTCGAGGAGATGGCCAAGCGCGAGCTCATCGACCGCGCGGAGCGCGACAAGCAGAAGAAGATCCCGATCGTGTACGTCTTCGTCGTCCGGGAGGGCAAAGCGTACGGAGCGCCCGTCACGCCCGACGTCAACGCGCATGCCGTCGAGGGCCTGGATCTCAACAGCAAGACGCAAAGCGGTCCGTTCCGCGGCTCGGTCGAGATCACCGGCCGCTCCTACGGCGTCGCTGCCACGCGTATGCCCGACCTCGGCGGGGACACGATCCTCTCCGTGATCGCCTCCTCGCTCTGAGGAGGTTCGTCGTGGCGAGCGAGCCTCCGCCCGCGCCTCCGGCCCCGCATCCCGCGGCGAATGTTTCACGCCCGCCCCGTCGCCGTCGTCTTCGCAGAGCTGCGCTCGTCGTCCTCGCCCTCGCGCTCCTCCTCGTCCTCGATCAGCTCGGCGTGCGTGAGCTTTCGGGCCGCGATTTTCCTCAGAAAGATCCGCTCTCCCCCACGCTACGCGCGCACGTCGAGACGCTCGCCGCGCCCGCGTGGGCCGGCCGTGTTCCCGGCACCGAGGGGAACGCCAGAGCCGCGCGCTGGCTCGCCGATGCGCTCGCTACAGCCGGCGTCGGCCCGTTCCCATCGCTTGGCGGTTATCTCGCGCCGCTCACCGCAGGGGCCTCGCCGCTCGGGCACAACGTCCTCGGATGGATCCCTCCCGAAGGCGCGGGCGAGCCACGCGGCACCCTCGTCCTCGGCGCTCACTTCGATCACCTCGGCCCGACCGACGAGGGCCTCCTGCTCGGCGCCGACGACAACGCCGCCGCCGTCGCCGTGCTCCTCGGCGCTTTGCCTTCGCTCCTCGCGTTGCACCCGCGCCCCTACGGCATCGCCGTCGCTTTCTTCAACACCGAAGAATCGCCCTACTTCGGCACGCCTCGCCAGGGCTCGCAGCGGTTTGTCGCCGCGCTTCCTGCCGAGACTGGCTCGCTCTCGTCCGTGCGCCTCGCCGTCGTCCTCGACCTCATCGGAGGCGTCGCCTG
>JANMGF010000224.1:0-3343 GCA_031374535.1 Polyangium sp. (in: bacteria) | reverse complement strand
CGAACGCGACGAGCCCGAGGAGGACCGACGCGGGACGCGGGCGGCCTTCACGGAGCAGGTTTGGCCGGGGATCGTTCTGCGCTAGAGTTCGCGACCGATGAACGTCTTCGCCGAACGCCGCAGGCAACTCCTCGAGCGATTGCAGGGTGTGCTCGTCCTTCCGGCGGCGCCGGAGCTCATCCGCAACAACGACGTCCACCACGACTACCGACAGGACTCCGATTTCTACTACCTCACGGGCTTCGAAGAGCCCGAGGCCGTGCTCGTTTTGTCCCCGAAGCACCCCGAGCACAAGGTCGTTCTGTTCGTCCGCAAGCGGGACGCGGAGCGGGAGAAATGGGACGGGGCGCGCGCGGGCATCGACGGCGCGAAGGCCGAGTTCGGCGCGGACGCGGCGTTCCCCATCGGCGAGCTCGACGACAAACTCATCGACTACTTGCAGGGCTACCACCGGCTCTATTTCAAGCTCGGCCAGAGCCGATCCCTCGACGATCGCGTGCTCCGCGCGATCCAGCTCATCCGGTCGAAAGGGATGCGCACGAAGAAGACGTGGCCGACCGAGATCGTGGAGCCGGGGGACGTGCTGCACGAGATGCGGATCCTCAAGTCGGATGCGGAGCTCGGCTCGATGCGTCGCGCCGCGGCCATCACGCGCGACGCGCACCTCGCGGCCATGCGGCTCGCGGCGCCGGGGGGCAGCGAGTACGAGGTCGAGGCTCTGATCCGCGAGATCTTCCGGAAGAACGGATCCGAACGCGCGGCGTACGCGCCCATCGTGGGATCGGGGCCGAACGCGACGATCCTGCACTACCACGCGAACCGGAGGAAGCTCGGCGAGGGCGAGCTTCTGCTCGTCGATGCGGGCTGCGAGTACGACTACTACGCCGCCGACGTGACGCGGACCTTCCCCGTGAGCGGGACGTTTTCGCCCGTGCAACGCAGGTGTTACGACATCGTGCTCCGGGCGCAGCTCGCGGCGATCGAGGCCGTGAAGCCGGGGGTGACGGTGGACGCGCTGCACGACATCACGGTGCGTACGCTCGTCCTTGGCCTCGTCGCCGAGGGCCTGCTCGAGGGCGACGTGAACGAGATCATCGAGAAGGAGACCTACAAGCGCCTCTACATGCACCGCACGAGCCACTGGCTCGGGATGGATGTGCACGACGTGGGGAACTACTACCGCGACGGCGAGGCGCGGCTGCTCGCGCCGGGGATGGTGCTGACGATCGAGCCGGGGCTCTACATCGCGTCGGACGACGAGAAAGCGCCGCCGGAATATCGCGGGATCGGCATCCGCATCGAGGACGACATCCTGGTCACGGAAGCGGGTTACGAGAACCTGACGGCCGACATCCCGAAGGCGCCGGACGAGGTCGAGCGCGCCTGTCGAAACGCTTGAAGCAAAAGACGATATGCCCCGCGGGGAAGGACACCGAGGACGCGACCCTCGCGAAGGATCTCAAGGGCTGGTTCAAGAAAAGCGCGCGGGATCTGCCGTGGAGGAGGACGCGGGATCCGTACGCGATCTGGCTGTCCGAGGTGATGCTCCAGCAGACGCGCGTGGAGACGGTGATCCCGTACTACGAGCGGTTCTTGCAGCGTTTCCCGGACGTGCGTGCGCTCGCGGCCGCCGAGCTCGACGAGGTGCTCTCGCTCTGGAGCGGCCTCGGCTACTACCGCCGCGCGCGCGAGCTGCATCGATGCGCGAAGGAGGTCGCGGAGCAGCATGGCGGCGTGTTCCCCGCGGAGGCCGAGGAGCTCCTGAAGTTACGCGGGATCGGCCGGTACACCGCGGGGGCCGTGTCGAGCATCGCGTTCGATAGGCCCGCGGCGCTCGTGGATGGAAACGTCGCGCGGGTGATCGCGCGGCTCGAGGCGATCGAGGAGGACGTGAAGAGCACCGCGGGCCTGAAGCGCGTGTGGGCGAAGGCGGAGAAGCTCGTCCCGCGCGAGGACCCGGGCGCGTGGAACCAAGCGCTCATGGAGCTCGGCGCGACGATCTGCACGCCGCAGAACCCGGCATGCCTCATCTGCCCGGTACGCGCGGCCTGCGCGGCGCGCGCGCAAGGCAAGGAGCGGGAGCTGCCGATCACGGGGGAGAAGCGGGCCTCGCCGCGGGTGACGATGGTCGCGGCGGTGGTGGAGCACGAGGGGCGCTTTCTGTTCGCGCGTCGCCGCGAAGGAGGGCTCTTCGGAGGGCTCTGGGAGCCGCCGATGGTCGAGGCGCGCACGGCGGAGGACGCGAGGACGTCGCTCCACGGCGCAGGCGTCGCGGTGGAGGCAAAACTCGAAGAGGTCGGGCGCGTCGCGCACGTGCTCACGCACCGGGAGCTCGACGTGCTCGTGCTCCGTGCGCGCGCCGATCGTCCATGGCCTCTCGAAACGCCGACGACGGCGCCCTACGAGAGGCTCGCCTGGATGGAGCGAGGTGCCGAGGGCGTGGGCGTCTCCACGCTCGCGCGCAAGATCCTCGCCGCGGCGAGCCCGAAGAGCGGGAAGGGCGCTCCACGCAAGAAGGCCCGCGCGTAACGCCCTTCCATCAAGCGTTCACTCGGTGGGGCCTGCGCGCTTGCGCGAGGCGGGGCGCGTTCGCTCACGCGCCGCGTCGTCCATGATCGAGCGTTCTTCTTCCGGGAAGTAGACCTCCTCGGACTCGGCGCCGATCTCCTCGACGAGGAACGGCGTCTCCGAATCCCGCTCCTCGTCCGACATGATCATGTCGCTCATGTCGCGACCACGCGTCGCGCCCTCGAGGAACTCGGCGCCGAGGTCCCCGGCGAGATCCGCCGCGGCATCCGCGCTGTCGGGATCAAACGAAAAACCCTCGCCTACAGGCTCGTTCGGGTGATGCCGGAAGACGCGGTTGCTGTCGTCGAGCGTGGGCACGACCTCGTCCATGGCGTCGGCGGGGTGCACCTTGCCGGCGAGAGGCGGCGCGGCGAACTCGTCGAGATCTTCGAGGACAGGCCTCGGAAACCTCTCATTATAAGTCGTGGCGGACTGCGACGAGCCGCGTGCGTGGCGGCTCCCGCTGTTGCGTACGGTCGACGCGGGGGGCGTTGCCTCGGCGGTCGCGACGGACGCCCGCGCGGATTTCGCCGCGGATCGGGCCGGCTTCAAAGGTTTGTTGCTGTTCACGCGAGGCCCTCATGCAAGAGTCGCGCGCGTGATTTGACGTGCGAAGAACGCACGTTACGCGGTAAGACCGCCCGAGCGTCAGCATGCGCGAAAACCGCCCGTGGTCCTGCCGTTCGACGGCCCTCGTGATGATGGGATGCGCTGTCGCCTGGACCGCGCCCGCGAGCGCCGAGGAGCGCGCGCCGGTCCGGGCCGAAGAGAGCGC
>JANMGF010000161.1:0-1987 GCA_031374535.1 Polyangium sp. (in: bacteria) | reverse complement strand
GCGTGCTCGAGGCGCTCGAAGATCACGCGCGTTTGCCGAAAAGCGTGACCACACGAGCTGGGACACGCTCGCCCGCCACGGCAACATGTCGTCCGTCACCGTGCTCGTCGCGCTTGATCAGATCCTGCACGAGCCGCTCCTCGCGCCGGGCGCGCTGGGGCTCGTCTCGGCGTTTGGACCGGGGTTCTGCGCGGAGCTCGGGCTCCTGGAGATGACCGCGGGCCAATGAGCCGAAGAGCACCGCTCGGCGTCGTGGGAGGGGGCCTCGCGGGGCTCTCCGCGGCCATCGCGGCGGCCCAGCGTGGCCGCGAGGTCGTCGTCTGGGAGAGCGGCGACATCGGCCGCGACAAGGTCTGCGGCGAGTTCCTCTCGCCCGAGGCCGAGGACGATCTCGACGCGCTCGGCTGCGGCGATCTCACCTCCACGCTCCACCCCGCGCCCCTCTGCACCGTGGCGATGTTCGGGGCCAAGGGCGCCCGCCTCGATCTCACGCTCCCGGGCCGCCCGGCCCACGGCGTCACGCGGTCCGCCCTCGAAGCTTTCCTCGCCCGCCGCGCGCGCGAGGTCGGCGCCACCGTGCTCGAACGTTCTCCCGTGCGTGGTTTCGGCGCCCATGCAGAAGACCAAACGCTCGAGGTGCGCGACGGAACCTCGACCCGCGCCGTCTCCGCCCTCGTCCTCTCCTTCGGCAAGCGCTCCACGCTCGACGCCCCGCTCGATCTTCCACGCGCCCGCGCGGAGGGCCCGACCTTCGTGGGCATCAAGGCCTACTGCGCCCCGGCCCCGCTCGAAGCCGACGTCGAGCTTTACCTCGTCCCCGGCGGCTACGTCGGCGTGAACCCCGTGGAAGACGGCCGCATCGGCGTCTGCGCCCTCCTCGACGGCGACGCCCGCGCCGCCTTTCAGACCCTCGAAGAGCGCGCCGCCCATCACCCTGCGCTCGCCCATCGCCTCGCCTCCCTCGGCCCGCCGACCCAAAAACCCCGCGGCCTCGCCCGCTTCGGTTTTGGCCCCCAGGCCGTCGCCCGGGCCTGCCCCACCACCGGCATTCCCTTGCTGTTTACCGGCGACGCCGCGCGCCTCGTCCCCTCCTTCACGGGGGACGGCATGGCCATCGCGCTCCGCAGCGGCCGCCTCGCCGCCCTCGCCTCCTTCTCGCCCGACCCCGTACGCGCCTACACCCGCGCCTTCGGCCGGGCCTTCTCGACCCGTTTTGCCCTCGCCGGCGCCCTCCACGGCCTCTTCCTGCGCCCCCCCTTCTTCGACCTCCTCGCCCCGCTCGTGGGCCGCGCCCCGCGCCTCGTCGAGATGCTCTACCGGTCCACGCGCACGTAGCCGGCACCACCCCTCCCCCGATTCTCACGGTTTGCGCCCGGTCCCCCTGACCGTGGGCGGCGCTTTGAACTATACCGGCGCACCCCCGATTCTCTTGCTCCTTCGAGGTTTGCCCTGAGCGCCGGACCTTCTTCCCCCTTGCCTCCTCGTCCTCCCCGCGAGCGCCTCGCCGACAGGCTCCTGCGCGTGCAGATCGAGCGTCCTTTCCTGCCGCTGCTCGTCGCCGCCCTCCTCACGCTCGTCTCGATCTTCTTCGCGCTCCGCCTGACGATCCGCACGGGCTTCGACGCCCTCCTCCCCTCCTCGCGGCCGAGCGTCCAGGAGCTCCATCGTGTCGCTGCGCGCACGGCTGGCGTCTCCACGCTTTTTGTCGTGCTCGAAGGCGGCCCGAACACGCCCACCGCGGCGCTGCGCAAGGCGGCCGACGCGCTCGTCCCCGCGATCGAGGCCGTGGGCCCGCCCTGGGTCGGCAGCGTCGAGAAGGGCGTCCACGAGGCCCGCGCCTTCCTATCGCCCCGCGCCGGGCTCTACGCCGACAAGGCCGACCTCGAAGCCCTGCGCGACGACATCGAGGCCCGTTATGCCTACGAGGTCGCCAAGGCCACGGATACGCTCCTCGACGAGAGCGACCCGCCCCCGCCCCTCGACGCCC
>JANMGF010000104.1:0-8346 GCA_031374535.1 Polyangium sp. (in: bacteria) | reverse complement strand
GCGTGCTCGTGTCCGAGGATCCCTCGGGCGAACCTTCGCGCCGGGTCGCGGGTTTGCCCGCGCCGTTCGTGGGACGGGAGCGCGAGGTCACGTTCATCGAGCGGCTCTTCGAGGAGGTCGCGAGCGAGCCGCGCGCCGCGGCCGTGCTCGTCGTGGGCGAGGCGGGGGCGGGCAAATCGCGGCTCGGGCGGGAGGTCCTCGCGGCGTTCCGTCGGATCGAGCCGGAGGCCGTGATCTGGGTGAGCCGCGGGGATCCCGTGAGCGCAGGCGTGCCGTTCGGATCGATCGCGGCGGCGGTCCGTGACGTGGCCCAGATCCGCGACGGCGCGCCCGCCGAGGTTCGTCACCACGCGCTGCGCGTTTTCCTCGAATCGTTCATCGCTCCGGCGAACCTCGAGCGTGTCGCCACGTTCCTCGGCGAGCTCGTGGGGGCGCCCGAGCCCACGGGCGAAACTTGCGAGCTCCTCCGCGCGGCGCGCCGCGATCCCATGCTGATGGGGGATCAGATCCGGCTCGCCTTCGAGGATCTCGTGGACGGCGTGACGAAGTCGCATCCGCTGGTCCTCGTGCTCGAGGATCTGCACTGGGGTGATGTTCCGACGGTGAAGCTCCTCGATCGTTTGCTCCGCAACCTTCACGGGCGGCCGATGTTCGTGCTTGCGCTCGGGCGGCCGGAGGTGCTCGAGCTTTTTCCTGGCCTCTTCGCCGAACGCGAGGTGCACCTCGTCCGCCTCGCGGGTTTGTCGCGACGGGCAGCCGCGTTCCTCGTGCGGCGAAGGCTCGGTGAAACGGCGCGGGACGAAGACGTCCAGGCCATCGTGGACCGTGGCGCGGGGCATCCGCTGTTCCTGGAGGAGCTCGTGCGTGCGGCGGTGGAGCTCTCCGCGTCGGCGATGTTGACGGAGACGGTGCTCGCGATGGTGCAATCCCGCGTCGAGCGGCTCCCGTTCGAGGCGCGGCGGATCCTGCGCGCGGCTTCGGTCTTCGGCGAGACGTTCTGGCGCGGCGGGGTCCTTTCGCTCGTCGGCGAGGCGGAGGGCCCGGCGGAGGTCGAGCGGTGGCTCGGGTTTCTCTGCGATCGGGAGGTGTTGGAGGCGCGGCGCGAGGCGCGTTTCCCGGGTGAACGTGAGTATGGTTTCCGGCACGCGCTCTTCCGCGAGGCGGCGTACGCGATGTTGACGCCCTCGGATCGATCCGTGGGGCACGCGCTCGCGGGTGCGTGGCTCGAGGCTTCGGGCGAGCTTCGCGCGGCGGTCCTGGCCGAGCATTTCGATCGGGGTGACGACCCCGTCCGCGCGGTCATCCATCACCAGCGAGCGGCACGCGAGGCGCTTCTTGCCGGCGATTTCGTGGCCGTCGACCGGCACGTCGATCGCGCGATCGCGCGTGGCGCCGCGGCGCAGGTGCTCGGGGAGTGCCTCGGCTTGAAGGCCGAGTCGGCGCACTGGCGGGGCGCGTACGAGGAGGGAGAACGAATGGCCGAGGAGGCGATGCGCGTGCTCGAGCCAGGGACGACGCCCTGGTTCGACGCCGCCTCCGCGCTGGCGATCTCGGCGGGCCGGCGCCTGTCGCAGGACACGCTCACGTCGCTCTGCGCGAGGCTCGCGGAGCACGGCGCGCGTGGTGCGCGATCCGACGCGTACATCCAGGCGTCCGTACGCGCGGGCTTGCAGGCGTACATCGGCGGTCAATACGACGTCTCGCATGACCTTCTCCAGCTTCTCGGGCCGTTCCTGGAGGACGCGTCGGATCGGGAGCTCGGCACGCAGGCGTTGCTCCAGGTGCTCGCGGCGAGCCAGGCGAGCGTCGCGTGGCGGTACGACGCGACGGCAAACCATTTCCTCGAAGCCGGGGCGCTGCTCGAGCGGGCGGGGGATCTGCGGGGCGCTTGTTCCCAGCGCCTCGATGCCTGCTTTTTTTTCATCGACCTCGGCCAGTTCGAGCGCGCGCATGATCTCTGCGTCGAGCTCCTCGCCACGGCGGACAGGCTCGGTTTGTCCCGGCTCCTTTCGGCCGCGCGGTCGAGCCTCGGCAGCGCGCTTTACTACATGGGCCGGTGGGACGAGGCGCTCTCGACCCTCTCGGAGGCGGCGCGTGAGCTCGAAAAGCTCGGGGACATGCGCGTCGGGAGCCTGACGCAGATGAAGCTCGGACGATGCCTGCTCGCGCGAGGCGATCTCGCGGGCGCGGCGGCGAAGGTCGAGGAGGCGCGCCGTATGCATGCGGGGATGCGCCGGTTCGAAGGGATGGCGTTGTCGCTGCTCGCCAGCATCACGCTCGCGCGGGGCGACGTGGAGGCGGCGCTCGTGTCGTCCGAGGCGTCGATGGTGATCCTCGCGTCGCTCGGTCGTATGGGGACCGACGAGATCGGCCTGCGCCTCGTGCACGTGCTCGTGCTCCGCGCGGCGGGAGAAGCCGAGCGGGCGCGCGTGGAGCTCGCGGCCGCGCGTGAGCGGCTCCTGTGGATCGCGGCGCGCCTCGACACGGAGGAGGCGCGTCGGATCTTCTTGTCGCGCGTGGCGGAGAACCGGCGTGTGCTCGCGCTCGCCGCGGAGGAGGGGATCACGGACGGGTGAGGTTCACCCGCAGCCGCCGTCGACCATCAAGGCGTCGACGTCGAGAGGCTCGGTCATCGGCATCCAGGGGGCCTGGGCGTCGAACGAGAGCGTGCCGTGGAGGGAGATCGAGCAGGGGAACGTGCCCTCGACGACCAGGGTCCCCGTGCCGGAGACGGCGGGCGTGCTGCTCATCGGTTGCGGGGGAAAACCTCCCGGCGTGGCGCAATCACTCGCCTGGTTCGTCACGTCCGCATGGGAGACGATCCAGGGCGACGTGACCACGATTCCGAGCGGCGAGGAGGCGCCCATCTCGACGAAGAGGCGGAAGCAGACGTTTCGCGTCGGATCGGCCTTGAAGATGATGAAACGCGGGACGTGGGTGAACAGGTTCGACGCGTCGTATTCGACGCTGCCGCCGCCGTCGAGGAGGGTGCCGCCCGCGCCTCCGCTGCCGCCTCCGCTTCCGGTGTGCGTGTCCGTGACTTCACTCCCGCAGCCGAGCGTGAGCAGGGCGAGGGCGACGAGGGCGCTCGCCGCGGCGGCTACCTCGGACCGAAATGAAGCGTGGCGCATGCAGGATCCTCCGGCTTGTCTTCGCTCGATGGTACGCCGGCGGCTCGCACGAGCGGCATCGATATCGCGCCCGAGGGCAGGTCCGTGTCCGCCATGGACATTTGCCGCCCAGTTCTTTAGATTGCTCGGCTGGTATGTTACGTTTTCCCCCCTTTGCGTGCGCCTTCGCGGTGCTCGTCGTGCTCCTCCTCCTCGGCCCGCGTGCTTTCGCCGCGGACCTGATCCTCGATGGCAGCGTCGCCGGGCCTGCCCTCTGCCCCGACGGCGGCACGCCCGTCGACAAACTCTGCCAGGTCAACGCGAATCCCGCGCTGAACACCGCGTGTCGGTACGGCGGCGAGAAGACGTTCGGCGTCGTGTCCTTGACCCAAGGCGCGCTCGTCTGCGTCACGCCCTACGACGGCACCAACAAGGCGAGCACGGGTAACCTCGTCCTCGAGGCCAGCCAGATCACGATCGACGCGACCTCGCGGATCGTGGCCAAGGGCGCGGGCTACCGGGCGATCACCTGCAGCGAAGGCGAGGGGCCCGCGACGGCGCCGTTCTCCGGCGGGCGCGGCGGCTGCTCGGTGCTCGACTCGGGCGGCGGCGGCGCGCATTTCGGGCAGGGCGGGCGCGGCACCAAGGACTGCTTCATCGTGGGATCGGCGACCGCGTGCGAGTTCCCGCAGGAGTTCGAGGAAGACTGCGGCAACCTGAACGGCGCCGGCAATGCCTGCGTCACGGCGGCAGACCCGAACAAAGCCGTCTGTTACGGCACGACGAACAGCGCGAACGGCGCGGGGGACGGTTTTCCCACGGTCGCGGGGCTACCCTACCGGCACAGCATCTACGAGATCGAGTTCGGCGCGGCCGGCGGGGACAAAGGGTGTCGTGACGGCTTCGACGCGGCGCTTCGTGCGGGCCGGGGCGGCGGGCGGATCGTCCTTTTCGCGGCGACGGCGAACCAGGACGGCATGATCGACATCGCCGGCGGGATCAGCGCCGACGGCCATCGCGGCTGCTCTTCGGGCAACGACTCGGCCGGCGGCGGCGCGGGTGGGTCGATCCTGATCATCGGCGATCAGGTGAACGTCGCCAGCACCGCGCGGATCAGCGCCCACGGCGGGCGCGGCGGCGACTCGCAGCCGAAATGTTTGCCTTGCGCGACCAACGCCGAGTGCGGGGCCGGACAAACCTGCCAGGCGGGCCGCTGCGGCCCCTGCAATTGCACGCCTTGCACCTCGAACGCGCAATGCAACGCGCTGCTCGGGCAGACGTGCAAGAACCTCGGCGGCGACCTCGGCTCGGTCTGCGCCAACGCGCAGAACCAGTGCACGCCCGTCGATCCGATGGACAACGAGGTCGAGTGCCGGGCCACGCAGAACAACGGCACCTGCGACGATTGCGCGGGCGGCGGCGGCGGCGGCATCGTCAACGTGCAGTCGCGCGTCGGGACCATCCATCCGCAGGCGATCTTCGACGTGCGCGGCGCGAACGGCGGCATCTGCCCGATCTGCGCCGGTGAGGCTGGCGGCGGGGCGGGCGAGCTCCAGATCGACAGCGCCTACGTCGGCGAGATCTGCGACGGCTGGGACAACGATTTCGACGGACAAACCGACGAGGATCTCGGCCTGATTCCTTGCCCGGACGGGTCCATGATCCCGGCCTGCGTGGGCGGCGTGCCGCAGATCTGCGCCTACGACCCGGCCTTGTGCCTGGTCCCCGCGTCCGATGCGCGCCCTCGTTTTGCGCTCGTCCTCGACACGTCCGGCTCGATGCTGAACGACCTCGCCGGCAACCCGACCTTCGGGGACGGCTCGGCCGAGTATCCCGGCGTCGACACCGGGACGGACGCCGACGCGGCCCCGAACAACGCGCGCCTCTTCATCGCGAAGGAGGCGCTCACCCAGGTGCTCAGCGCGTTCCCCGAGAGTGATTACGCGCTCGCCCGGTATTACCAGGACGTCGGCGTCAACCGGAGCTGCCAGTCCGCGGCGAACTTCGAGTGCGCGCAGAGCTGCTGCTCGTACGACGATCCCTCGAACAACCTCCCCCCGCCGTACCCGTCGGTGTACCCCGACAACCAGTGCATCCTCTCGCAGCTGTATCCGGGCGCGGGGTATCCGGCGAACGGGACGTTCACCGGGAACATGCCGATCGGCTGGCCGCCCGAGGCGATGGAGATGACGCCGACCTCGGATTGCATCAACTACGCCGGATCGTGTGGTCCTCCGCGGCGCGGCGGGCAGTTCCTCGTCGGGTTCAACCAGCCCATCAACCAGTATTTGAAGTGGCTCGACGGCGTCGAGGACCCGGACCCGATGTTCGACCCGAGCACCGTGGAGGGCAACCATTGCGCGATGGGCAACTGCGAGGTGCGTGGCTCGGGCCCGACCCCGCTCGCGGGCGCGCTCCAGGCGACGTACGATTACCTGACGCCGGTCGTGACGTGTGACAGCGCCGCGGCTTGCCGATCGTATGCCGCCATTCTGCTCACGGACGGCGCCGAGAGCTGCGAGGGCAATCCCCAGGCGGCCGCGGCCGCGCTCCTCGCGGGCATCAACGGGAAGTCCGTCCCGACCTACGTGATTGGTTTCTCCGTGCTCCCGAGCGAGCAGGCGCAGCTCAACCAGATCGCGGTCTCCGGCGGGACGGGGCAGGCGTTTTTCGTGTCGTCGAAGAGCGAGCTCGCGAACGCGCTGGCGCAGATCATCGGCCAGAACCAGAAGTTCGAGCTCTGCAACGACCTCGACGACGATTGCGACGGCCTCGTCGACGAGGATTTCCCCGAGAAGGGGCAGCCCTGCACGGACGGCGAGATCGGCGCCTGCACAGGCCTCGGCTCCTACGTGTGCAAGGCCGACGGCTCCGGCACCGAGTGCGGGATCGTCGATCCGGGCCAGACGGCGATGGCCGAGATCTGCAACAGCATGGATGACGATTGCGACGGCCTCGTCGACGAGGACGACGCGGGCCTTCCGCTCGATTGCCCGAGCTGCATCGCCTCGCCCGAGGTCTGCGACGGCGTCGACAACGACTGCGATTTCAACATCGACGAGGAGCCGGACGTCTCGACGAACCAGCCGATGGTCTTCGGGCTGCCTTGCGGGGATCTCACGGCGCCGAACGATCAGAGCCCCTGCAAGCTCGGCACCGTGCTCTGCATCAACGCGATGCCCGTCTGCGTGGGTTTCGTGGGTCCGAAAGAGGAGCTTTGCAACGGGCTCGACGAGGACTGTGACGGGATCGGCGACAACATGGCCGCGTGTCCCGGCGATAGCCAATGTATCGAGGCGCAATGCGCGATCAAGTGCACGGGCGGCGAGTTCCCGTGCCCGCCGGGCCTCTCGTGCAACGGCGATGGGTATTGCCTCAAGGTCACCTGTGACGACGTCAACTGCGGGCCGGGACAGGTCTGCGTGGACGGCGTTTGCCAGGACGCGCCCGACGGCGGGATGGGCGGCGCGGGCGGCGCGGGGGGTCAAGCCGGCTCCGGCGGTTCGGCGGGCTCCGGCGGATCGGCCGGCGCGGGCGGTGATCCCACGACGGCGACGGGGAGCGGCGGCGCGACGGACAGGGGGAATTATGGATTGCCCACGGGCGGCGGAGGCTGCACCTGCGGCGTCGTCTCGGACGAAAGACCGGGCACGGGCATGATCGCGGGCCTCTTCGCGCTCGCGTGCGTGGGCCTCGGGCGTCGTCGCGGCGCGCGCGCGTCGCGCAAGGAGGCGGCATGAATACAGGACGAACGACGCGGCTCGGTTTCTTGGCGGCCTTGCTTCCTCTTTCGCTCGTCGTGGCGCTCGGGAGCGGCTGCGCGGACGATGCCTTCTGCTGGTCGGCCTGCGGCGACGCCTCGTCCTCGAGCGGCGGCGCGGCGGGCGGCATGGGCGGCGAGGGCGGCGAGGGCGGCAGCATCGGCTTCGGCGGCTTTTCGCAGGTGGGCGGCGGCCCGCCTTGCGCGGCCGATCTCCTGAACGACGTCGACAACTGCGGCGCCTGCGACAACAAATGCCTCCTCGCGAGCGCCTTCCCGCGCTGCGAACAGGGCGTTTGCGTCGTCGATACGTGTGTCGCCGGCTCCTACGACGTCGACGCCGATCCCAAGAACGGCTGCGAATACGCCTGCCCCGTGCCCGTGCTCGGCCCCGAGCAATGCAATGGCATCGACGACGATTGCGACGGCAAGGTCGACGCGGACGATCCCGACCTCCCCCCGCCCACGAACCTCTGCACGGTGACGGCCGGGACGCCTTGCGCGGGCACGATGGTCGTCTGCAATGGCGCGGCCGGCTGGTCCTGCGTGTATCCGCCCGAGGTCGAGGTCGTCTCCGGCTTCGTGCGGCTCACCGAGACCCGCTGCGACGGCATCGACGGCAACTGCGACGGCAACGTGGACGAGTGGTTCCAGGACCTCGGTTCAGCCTGCGACGACGGCGCGCTCGGCCAGTGCGTCGACGTCGGCCTCATCGTCTGCGACCCCCAGAACCCCGCCAAGACGATCTGCGACCTCGCGGCGCCCCCCAATGCGATGCCGCCGACGGCCGAGCTCTGCAATGGCGTCGACGACGATTGCGACGGGTTCGTCGACGAGGAGCTCGACGCGGCCGCCTTCGACATGGATCCCATCCCCGGCTCGAACCCGCCCGCCTTCGTCGATCGATACGAGGCCTCGCGGCCCGACGCGACCACGCAGGCGCCGGGGTTCCTCGAGGCCGTGGCCTGCAGCAAACCCTCGGTCCTCCCGTGGACCGGCGGACCCTTTGCCGAGGCGGAAGCGGCGTGCGCGGCGCGTGGACCGGGCTTCCGCCTGTGCTCCGCCGCCGAGCTCGAGGCCGCCTGCCGAGGCCCCGCGAGCACCCTCTACCCGTATGGCCCGTCCTACGACGGCATGGCCTGCCTCGGCGTGGACAACCCGGGTGCAATGGGCGCCGCCGTGCCGACCGGCAGCCTCGCCGCGTGTGTCTCGGGCGCAGGCCCGCGCGACCTCTCGGGCAACGTCACCGAGTGGACCCGTACCCAGACCAACGCCGCCGCCGCGCCCGACCGCATTTTCCAGCTCCACGGCGGCTCCTACCTTTCCCCCTCGCTCGGCCTCGCCTGCACCATGGAGCTGCCCGCGCGCGCGGCCGAGGGCACGCTCCTGCCGAACATCGGCTTCCGCTGCTGCCGGCAATAGTTTTTCCTCGCAAACCGCCCTCGAAGGCGCCTCGCTGGGGCGTTGCCCCAGGCC
>JANMGF010000491.1:0-16260 GCA_031374535.1 Polyangium sp. (in: bacteria) | reverse complement strand
GAAGTGGCCGAGCTCGTGCACGAAGATCAGCACGGAGCAGAGAAGGGCGAAGTAGAGCAGATCCACGGCAGGCGTATCTCTACGCGAGATCCAGGCAGGGCGCCAAGCACAAAGACGCGCCCGGGACGCACGGCTCGCCCCCATTTGCTCGGCCCTTGCCTTCGTGCAATCGTTGCCGGCAAAAGATTGGAGGTTTTGCCTTGCGCCTGCTCATCGTCTCGTACGCTTTTCCGCCCGTCGGCGGCGTCGCCGTCCAGCGCGTCACCAAGCTCGCGAAGTTTCTGCCGTCGTTTGGCGTCGAGACCACCGTGCTTACCGCGGAAAACCCGTCCGTCCCCATCAAGGACGAGACCCTCCTCGGCGACGTCCCGGCCAGCGTGAACGTCGTTCGCGTGAGGACCCTCGAGCCGAGTTACGAAAAAAAGGCTGCTGTCTGGCGCGGCAAAGCGTCCACGGGCCGTTTTTCTGCGGCGCGCCGGGCCCTCGCGCGCCTCGCCTCCGCCGCGCTCGTCCCCGATCCCCAAATCCTTTGGTTACCTGCGGCCGCGCCCGCGCTCCGCCGCCTCTCGGCCCAGGCCGACGTCGTGCTCGTGAGTGGCCCGCCGTTTTCGCCCTTCTTGCTCGGCCCGCTCTCGCGTGTCCCGTTCGTCCTCGATTACCGCGACGAATGGCGAACGGCGGCCACCTATGAAATGCACGGCGGCCCGCTCCTCGCGCGCACGATTGACACCATCGAGCCCGTCCTCGTCCGCCGCGCGGCGCGAATCCTCACCGCGACCGAGGAGTTCCGTCAAAACTTGCTCGCCCGGTATCACGACCTCGACGCGAGCCGCGTCGTCACCCTGACGAACGGCTACGATCCCGAGGACTTTTCGCGCGTTCTCGCGACGCCTCCGCCGCCCGCGTATGCGCCTGGGCGAAAGCTCGTCGTGACGTATGCCGGCACGACGTTTTGGCATACCTCGCCGCGTGGCCTTTTCGCCGGCCTCCGCCTCCTCGCTTCGCGCGCGCCCGCCCTCGCGAACCTCTTCGACATTCGTTTCGCGGGCCGCGTCGTCGATACCGAGCGTGCCGTGTTCGAGGAAAACCCCTTGCCCATGGTCCGCCACCTCGGGTTTCGCCCGCACGAGGAGGCCCTGTCGCTCCTCGCGCAGAGCCACCTCGCCCTCGTCATCGTCGACGACATCCCGGGCAATACGTGCATTTATCCCGGCAAGATCTTCGATATCATGGCCGTCGGTCGCCCTTGCCTCGCGCTCGCGCCGGACGGCGCGCTCTCACGCCTCGTCGAGCGTCACCGCCTCGGCCTCGTCGTGCACCCGCGCGAGCCCGCCGCCATTGCCCAGGCCCTCGAACGTATCGCGCTTTCGTTCCAGCGCGGCGAGCCCGTCCTTCCCCATCGCCCCGAGGGCCTCGAACCTTACCACCGCCGCGCGATTGCCGGCCGCCTCGCGCTCGTCCTCGGCGCGATTGCCCGACATCCGTGCGAAACGAGCGTGACCTCTGCAGTCTAGGGCCGTCCGATCCCCGTATACCAGAAGCCGAGCGACCGTAGCTCCCTCGGATCCCACATGTTGCGCCCGTCGAAGAGCGAAGGCGTACGCATGAGGCCCTTGATCCGATGGAAATCCGGCTGCCGGTACTCGTGCCATTCGGTCACGAGCGAAAGCGCGTCGGCCCCTTCCACGGCGTCGTACATGGTCTCCACGAAGGTGATGCGATCCCCGACCAGCGCGCGCACGTTCTCCATCGCCGCCGGGTCGTGGGCCCGCACCTTCGCGCCGGCCTCGAGCAACATCTCGATCAACACCAGCGCGGGCGCCTCGCGGATATCGTCGGTTTGTGGCTTGAAGGCGAGTCCCCAGACCGCCACCGTCCGGCCCTCCAGCGCCCCGTCGAAATGATGGCGGATCTTCTCGCCGAGCAGCCGCTTTTGCCGCCTGTTCACTTCCTCGGCCGCGCGCACGACCTCGAGATCGTGCCCCACGCCCTCGGCGATATGGAGCAATGCCGAAATGTCCTTGGGAAAACACGATCCGCCGAAACCCACACCTGGAAACAGGAACTTGGGGCCGATGCGTGGATCGGCGCCCACGGCCTTTCGTACCCGCTCGATGTCCGCGCCGAGCTTCTCGCTCAGCACGGCGAGGTCGTTCATGAACGAGATTCGCGTCGCGAGCATGGCGTTCGCCGCGTACTTCGTGAGCTCGGCCGAACGTGCGTCCATCGCGTGAATACGATCACTCGTGCGGACGAAGGCGCCGTAGAGCTGCCGCAGCACCTCGATCGCGCGCGTGTTGTTCGATCCGATGACCACGCGATCGGGCTTCATGAAATCGCCGATCGCGGCGCCTTCCTTCAAGAACTCCGGGTTCGACGCGACGCCAAACGGCTCCTTCGTCCACCGGCCGATGATCTCCTCGATGCGATCGGCGGTGCCCACGGGCACGGTGCTTTTCGTGACCACGACCTTGAAGCCGTTCATGTTTTTGCCAATGGTCTCGGCCACGGCGAAAACGGCGGAGAGATCAGCCGATCCATCGGCTGCCGGGGGCGTGCCCACAGCGATGATCACGACCTCGGCGTCGCGCAAACCCCGCGCCGGCCACGAGGCCGACGTAACCCGTTCCAATGACAGCGAGCTTCATGAAGGCACCTTGGTTTCGGTAGCGTATGTTTTCGTCGGACCGAAAAGAATTCAATCCCCCGCGGGAGCGGGCGCCGGGCTCGTCTTGCGTAGCGGGATCTCGCGCGTGAGCAATGCGAGGAGCAACGCGCAAAGCCCGAGCGGTAGCGACCAGCCGTAAACACGCGTCACGGCCCTGGCAAACGACTGGCGCACGGCCATTTCGCCGGCACGACCGACCGCGAGCGCCTGGGCTTCGTCCCGCGCGATCTGGGCCTCGTCGGCGCCGGGCTCGCGCCTGCGGGCGTCGGAATCGGCGCGCACCTCGTCCGCGATACGATCCCCCACCGAGCGATGGCCTTCGCCGGGCCGTTCCTCGGCCACCCCGCCATTCTGGAGACGCGTGACATCGAACCAGCCGTCGAATCGCGCGCGCATGGCCACGGGCACCTCCGCGCGCACGGGAGCGAGCGTATCGGTGAGCGCGTGCGCCAGCGTGGTCGTGAGGATGATGCCGAAGACCGCGCTCCCCAGGGCTTGACCGAGCTGCTGAAAGAATTGCCGCCCCGCGGTGGCCGTGCCCACCTGATGGGGGGGCACGGCGTTCTGGATCGATAACGTGAGCATCGGCAGCACGGGGCCCATGCCACAACCAAAAACGAACATGCGCAGGCCAATGCCCCAGAGCGAGCTCTCCACCGTGAGCGTGGAGAGGAGAAAGAGCCCCAGGCAAAGCAGCACGAGGCCACTGACGATGACGATCTTGTAACGGCCCGTGCGGCTCACGAGGCGCGCCGTGAAGATCGAGGTCAATACCACCGCCGCGGTGAGGGGCAAAAGCGCCATCCCCGCCTCGCGCGCCGTCGCGCCGAGCGCGTTCACCGCGAAGATCGAGAGGAAAAGCAGCGCGGCGAAAAACGCGGCCCCGACGCACACCGACGTCACCGCCACGAGCGTGAAGACGCGATTGCGGAACAACCCAAACGGGATGATGGCGTGGGGATTGCGCCGCTCGACCCCGATGAACAGGACGAGGCCCACGAGCGACAACCCCAGCATCCCGAGCACCTCGGGCGACAGCCACGCCTCGAGCGGCCGATTGCCGCGCAGCGTGAGCAGGAGAGGCACCGTCGCGACGATCAGAAAAAGGGCGCCGAGCCAGTCCACCTTGCTGACGAGCCCGCTGTGCAGCCGTGGCATCTTGGCGACGATGAAAACGACGGCGAGCGCGCCGAGCGGCAGGTTGATGAAAAAGACCCAGCGCCAGCCGATCCCGTCGGTGAGCACGCCGCCGAGGAGAGGGCCGATGATGCTCGAAAGGGCGAACACCGCGCCGAAGATTCCCTGATACCGCGCCCGCTCCGCCGGGACGAACAGATCGGCCGGGACGGCAAACGCGGTGGAGGTGATCGCCGCTGCGCCGAGCCCCTGGACCCCGCGAAATACGACCAGCGCCAGCATCGAGCCCGCGAGCCCGCAGAGCACCGAGCCGAGGAGAAAAATGGCGATGCCCGCGAGAATGACCGGCTTGCGACCGAAGTTATCCGAGAGCTTGCCGTAAATGGGTACCATCGTGGTGCTGGCGAGCAGGTACGACGTCGAGGTCCACGCGAAGAGCTCCATACCCCGGAGCTCGGACACGATACGCGGCAATGCCGTGGCGACGATGGTCTGATCGAGCGCGGCGAGGAACAGGCCCATCATCACGCCGGCGAGGACGAGCGCCTTCGTGCGCGGCGAGAGCGTGCTCGTGTAATCGATGCGTTCGCCGGCTGGCGCCGCGGGTAAGGTCGCAACCGTGGCCATGTTATGCGGCGCTCCGCGCGGAGCCTACCCTTCCACGGGAAGCGAGTTCTTCGAGCGCGCGGGCGGCGACCTGATCTTCCTTGAGCTTTTTGATCTCGGCCGAGGCGCGTCGCGCGCGGGCGAGGACGACTTCATCGGCGAGCAATGCGCGGATCTCGGCGCGAATCGCCTCGGGCGTCGCCTTGTCCAGGGGCAAACGCCGCCCGTGCCCCGAGCGCTCGACCAGCTCCGCATTCAATGGTTGATCGCCGAAGATCGGAATGGCCAGCATGGGCAAACCATGAACCAGGGCGCGCCCCACCGTTCCCCAGCCGCCGTGCGTGATCAGCGCTCGCGCTTGCGGGAATACCGTGTCGTGCGGGATGTATTTCTCGACGCGGACATGGGCTCCGAGCCCGGCCGGGACGTCCTCGGCGCTCGCGGCCGTCGCGAGGACAGGCACGTTCATGGGCGCGAGGGCCTCGAGCACGCGCCGGAACCAGCCCTCGTCCTTGCCGGTCGTCGTCGTGCTGACGACCACGGTGCCAGGCTCGACTTGCATTGCATTTTCGCGCGACGCGGAGGGCACGTTGAAGGTCGTCGGCCCGGCGAAGAGTTGTTTGTCGCGGAGCGGGATGCCACCGGCGAAGCCGCGGTGCGCCATGACGATGTGGA
The DNA here is from genome assembly GCA_031374535.1 of Polyangium sp. (in: bacteria). Lineage (GTDB taxonomy): Bacteria > Myxococcota_A > Polyangia > Polyangiales > Polyangiaceae > Polyangium. The sequence goes on along the minus strand of JANMGF010000491.1, from coordinate 11,174 downwards.
GCATGGGCGAGATCACCCCGCGCACGAAGTCGGACGTGCGGCCCGTATAAGGAGGAAGGCCGAGCTTTTCCCGCGCCGCGCGAAACGAGATGATTTGATTGCCGAGCGCGTGCATCAGCGCGGGGACCTTGACGAAAGGCCGCAGGGGCGGCAGCGTTTCGAACACCAGCGGCACCTCGTCCTTCGTGAGGACGGTGCCCATGTTTCCGGCGCTCGCGTACGGAATGCCCACACGCTCCGCCGCCCAGGCCGCGCCGACCTCGAAGAAATCGTACACCACGCAGTCCACCCGCTCCCGGCGCAGGATGGGCTCGATCTCCTGGGCAAGCTGCACGTTTCGTCCCTGCATGAGGGTTCGAAACTGGGCCATGGCGTAGGGGATCTTTGGCATCCACCATGGCAGCTCGTTCACTTGCATGAGAAAGCTGAAGTCCTGCAGATCGATCTGGTTTTCGTAAGCGATCAGCTCGGCGGAGGCCGCCTTCACCTGGTCTTCCGCATTGAACTTCGTCATGAACAGGACCCGGTGGCCCCGGGAGGTGAGCTGCTGGGCGAGATCGAGGACGCGCAGCAAATGCCCCGCCGGCGTCGAGCTCGTCATCAGGAACGTCAAAGGCCTCTGCTGCGAATTTCCTTGCGACATGAACCTCCTGACCGCAACTACAAGTTGCGATCCCACCTTTACCATGCCCTCCGGACATGGCAACTCATTGTTGCGATCGATGGCAACAAAAAGTTGCTCTCCAGCCGAGCTGTAGTACTTGAGGACTTGCGTTCCCCTCTGCGGCGCAAGAGGAGCTGAAAGGGCCGATGAAGGCGAAACCGATGTCGCGGCAGACCGAGAAATCGACCGAGCTCGTACGTGGCGAGCCCGTGGTGCTCCGCGTCCTCGCCGCCACGCTGGAGGAGCTCGCGCACGCTGGTTACCGTGGGCTGCGGATCGAGGACGTGGCCACGCGCGCCGGGGTCAACAAGACCACGGTTTACCGCCGCTGGCCGACCAAGGAAGACCTCGTGCGGGCCGCGTTCCGCGCGATGACGAGTGACAAGCTCACGGTCCCGAACACAGGCTCGCTCCGCGGCGACCTGCTCGCGATTGCCCACGGCATGCTCGAAGCGGTCTGCACGCCCGAAGGACAGAGCCTCTTTCGCGTGATGGTCGCCGAGGGGCCGGACTCCGAAATCATGGCCGTCGTCCGCGCCCAGGTCGAGGCGGACCGGACAGCGTGGCGAGCCATGTTCGAGATCCACGAGGCGCGCGGCGAGCTCGCCCCAGGCGTCGACGCGGCCATCTTGTTCGATATCCTGGTCTCCTACCTCCACCACAAGATGTTCGCGGACCGGACAAACCTCGGCGAAGCCGACATCGAGCGCTTCGTCGACGTGCTCCTCCTCGGGGCCCTGCACCCGGACAAACGCACGAAGGCGGCGTCGAAAAAGAGCAAAAGCAAGAGCCCCGCCGAACGCGGATCCCGCGACGACCTTTAGCGTCTTTTCGAGTTGACCGCGGCGACCGCTGCCTGCAATCGCGTGAGCGTCTTGATCCCCGACAGGTCCGCCTCGTTTTGCGCGAGCGTCCGGGCCGGCTCTCCGCGCAGGCCCGTGATCAATACCTCCGCCCCCACGAGCTTGCACGCGTCCGCCACGCGCGTGAGCCCGGGAACGGCGTCTTGCGTGATTTCCGGCACGCCCGTCATATCGAGGATCATGACGCGCGCCCCTTCCGCGCTCGCCCCGACGAGCGCCACGTCGAGGATACGCCGCGCCCGCGCCTCGTCGATCGTGCCGGTGACGGGCATCAAGGCGACGCCCTGCGCGATGGGAATGAAAGGCACGCTGAGCGACAGGATCTCCTCCGACTGGGCCCGGATGCGCGCTTCGGCCTCCTTCTGGGCCGTGATATCGGCGAACGTCGCCACGACCTGCCGGATCTCCCCATTCGAATCGAGCTGCGGAACCGCGCTCACGAGCAGCCAGACGCGGTCGTTCGTCTCGGGCCGGAACACCCCGACCACCACGGCGCGCTGGGGCATTTGCGTGCGAAATGCGACGGCCGTGGGCCGCTCCGCGGGCGGGAAATCGGCGCCGCTGTCACGTAATGCCCGCCAGCGCGGATCGAACGAGGTTTTCCCTTTGAGCTGATCCACCGTGGCGCCGAGCAGCTCCTCGGCCCGTGGATTGGCGAAGAGGATCTCCGTCCTCGGCCCGTGGATGACCACGCCCACGTCGAGCCCGTCCGTGAGCGCCCGAAAACGCGATTCGAGCTCGACCACACGCGCGCTTAGCGACACGACGTCGTTTTTCTCGGCGAGGGTGGGGATCGAATCGTCCAGGATCACGGCAAGGTTGGCCCTTGGGAAACGCTCAGGACGCCGGGGAGCTCGCGATTGTCCCGAGCAATGCGGCGAGCTCTTTCGGGTGGCTGACCATGGGGAAATGGCCCGAGGCGATCTCGTGGAACCGGAAGCCGTCCGTGCGCGCCTTTTCCACGAAGTGGGCGAGCGGATCGACGTTGAAAAACGCGATGAGGCTCTCGCGCGCCGTGCACAGAATGTACGAGCGGGGCATCTTCGGCTCTCCGTGCGCGAGCGTGATCGGGTCCTCGAGGCATTTCATCGGGTGCGGCGACAGCCTCGGCTCCACCCAGGCCCGGTCCGCCGGATCGAAGATCCCCATCGCGTCGAAGGAAATGGGCGGCAGGAGCCTCGGCCCGTCCTTGCCCGTCATGTCGTCCAGTTTTTCCGCTGTCTCGCCCGCGAGCGCGCCCATCGCGTTGCGCCCGTTCGTCGGGACGTGCGCGTCGAGGTACACGAGCTCGGCAATCCGATCCGGCACGCGGTCCGCGACGCCGGTGATCACCATGCCGCCGTAACTCTGCCCCACGAGGATCACGTCGTGCAGGTCCTCGTACACGAGCACGTTCGTGATGTCGTCGATGTGCGTCGAAAGCCCCACGTGAGGCCCGAGCAGGTGCGACCGTTCCCCGATGCCCGTGAGCGTCGGCGTGAAGACCGTGTGGCCCGCGCGCTCGAGCAACAGAGCCACGCGGCGGAAGCTCCATCCGGCCAGAAATGCACCGTGAACCAGGACGAAAGTTGCCATCGAATTCTCCGATCGCCAACGGGTCGCGGGTCGTTTGATCGATACGAGCAAAGATCGACGGGGCCGTCAATGGCCGTTGGTTTCCTGTCCCAATTTTCGTCCTGGGTGTGAAATTGCGCCCACGCCGTTGCAGAAGTTCCCGTTTACCGCGAGACGCCGGGCACGGGCTTCTTGCAGAGGCTCGCGCGTTTTTCATTGCAGGAGAGATCGTTGGCCTGCCCGTCGCTGGGCAACCACTCCGCGCAATCCTCGTCGCCCACGTTGTTCGGCTCCCCGTCGCGCCAGGGGAGCTCGCCGATCGGCTCCCCGGAGACCCAGCGAAATCGCCCTTCCACGTCCGCGTCCGAGAGCCCGATCCACATGTTCCCGACGTCGATCTTCGCGCCGATCGCCGCGAAAAGCGCGTCATTCTCCTCGGCCGAGTCCACGATGGCGAGATCGCCGCCGGCCGCAGCGCACGTCGTCTGCGCATTTTGCCACGTCGCGGAGCCCTGCAGGCAATACTCGCGTTTGCCGACGACGAGCTGCGTCCCATTCACACATGGGAGCCTGCTCGTCTTGCTACTGGCCGGGACCCGGCTCTCGCACAACGAAGGTCGGGACAGAAAACAATCGACGTCGTTCCACCGGCCGCTCCCGATGAGCCATTCGCCGCAATTCTCGGCGCCCTTGCCATTGTTTGGCTCACCGGCGTGCCACGCGAAAAAACGCGCCGGTTTGGCGTCGGACCAGAGCCAGCGGCCCTCCGACGGCTCGACGAGGCCGATCCAGAGGGTCGGCTCGCGGCTCACGGTCGAGACGATCGCCGCCCGGATGGCCCGGACCTCGGCCTCGGACGTCATCGAGGCGAGGTGCCCGCCGTGCTCCTCGCAATGCTGTTCGGCCTCGCTCCATGTGCGCAGGTCGGTAAACACGCAATACGTGCCCATGGCGGTCACGATTTCCTTGCCCGCGCCGCACGAAAAGGGCGGCAACACCCTGGGCAGGCCCGTGCCACCCGCGACCTCGAGCCGAGGTTTTGCGGAAGCGGAGGCGGATGCGGATGCGGAAACGGGAGCCCCGGATCGAGGTTCCAGGGCCTGCGCGGGATCGGATACGACCGTGGGGCCCGGGCCACACGCGGCGAGGGCGAGGAAAAGGAGGCACGAATCGGGACCAAACTTCCGCATGGTCCCGATCGCATCAGCCTCGGGGCCTGCCTGTCAAGGTGATGTTGCCCTTGCGCCGCGCGCCGGCCCGACGACCCACCGCGCCGAGCAGAACAGCCAGCGCCCCCGCGAGCGGAGCGATGGGCGCACGTCCATTCCCCGCCGCCTGACAGGTGCAGTTACCGCCTCCCGCCGCCACGATACGCGGATCGTCTTCACCACCGGAGCCCGTCGACCCGGCCATACCACCCGAACCGTTCATTCCCCACGAACTGCTGCTGCAAGCGCTGCCGCCCGCGCCGCCCATTCCTCCGGCGCCGCCCATCCCCCCGGTCCCGCTCCCCTCGTTCAGGCAGATCCCGCTCACGCATTGGCCGCCGTTGCATTGCGCATCCATCGTGAAGGACGTGAAATCGACGAACCTCGCTTGACAACACGACGGCCGTTTCGTCGGTCATGGTGGGGCCGCAAGCGCGGTACGCCACCACGATCCGGCCGCCATCCATCACCGCGCCGCGCTCCGCGAGCGAGAGGTAGGCGCATCCAGGGTGGCTCGCCAGCTCGACCGGCATCGCGTCCAGAACCACGCCGGCTGGGCTCACGCGCACCCCGAGGAGCTTGTTCGTGTTCTTGTCAATATAGATCACCACGTGGTTCGTCCCGTCGAACACCACGCTCGTATGGTAGATGTCGCCTTTCGTGTTCTCCACCTTGATCGCATTCGGATCGAGAGAGACGCCGGCCGGCGTGATCCGCGCGGCATACAGGCTCGTCTGCTGGTTTCCAGAAAATCGCGAGCGTCCCCCCCACGCCACGACGAAGTTTTGCCCGTCGAACGCCGCCGGCCGGCGAGGCGCGTCCATAACGACCCTCACCCCCGTCCATCCAGGTGACGATGTCGTTCGAGCCGTCGAAAGCGACCCGCGTCTTTTGCCGGACCTGCGTCGACGTCGAGAGCGTGATCGGCGCGCCGACGGGCTTGCCGTTCCCATCGAGGCGCTGGCCGTACACGCCCGCGCCGATGTCCGCGTACGTCGAGCCGCCCGGATCGAGCCCCCGTGGCGTCGATCCACGTCGCCCGGCCAAACCGCACCCCGAGCCCGCTCGCCGGATCCACGAATTGCAGCCCCTCGCGCGTCTCGCCGACGAACGATTCGCCCGCGACGTCGAGCGTGATCGAGAGGTCCCCCGCGCCCTCGGGCGCGCGCGCAAACGAATACGTTCGGCGAGAGAACGGAATCGACGAAAGGTGCGGGTGGCCATCCTATCGCCACTACCACGAAGCCGACCGGTTCTGGAAGAGGTGACGCGTCCAGGCGCACGCTTACGAAGAGGCCGACCGTGCTCCCCTTTTCGTTCCCAGGGCGACCAGGATCCCGAGCACCAGCGTCGCCCCTGCGAACGCGAACTCCGGCTTCTCCGCGCCGGCGAGCAGCGCGATCGATCCCGCGGCGCCCACGAAGGGAATGATCTTCCCTCCCGGCACGCGGAAGCCGCGTGATTCGCCGTCCTTCCTCCGCAAGACGGGCACCGCGAGGCACGTGAAGAGATACTGGATCACGATCGTGATGTTCGACATCCCCACGAGGCGCCGATAATCGAAGAAGAACGCGAGCACCGCCGTGATGCCCGTCGTCCAGAAGATCGCCATGTGTGGCGTCCCCCAGCGCGCGTGGATCCGCGCGAGCGCCGAGGGCATGAGCCCGTGCGCCGCGATGGCCTGCGCATACCGAGGCGACCCGAGCGCGCTGCCCGCCGTGAATCCGCCGACCGAGACGAGGCTCCCGATCACCACGACAGCGCCGATCGTCGGCCCGAGGTAACGTGCGGCGTCGACCAGCGGCTGTCCCGATTCCGCGCCGATCTTCGGGTACACCGAGACAAGCACCGCCTGCACCACGATAAAAAGCAGCGCCGAGAGCGAAAGCGATCCGAGCGTCCCGAGCGGCACGTTGCGTTGCGGGTTTTTCGTCTCCCCCGCCGCGATCGGCGCGACCTCGAATCCTTGCAGCGGAAACAACGCGAGATACACGCCTTGCCCCACCCCGAGCGCGCCGCGCGGCAGCGTCCCCCCGAGCCGCGAGGGATCGAAGAGCGCGAATGCGACGACGAGAAAACAAAGGATCGCGCCGATCTTCCCGATCACCATCACATTCACGAGCCACGCGCCCGGCTTCACCCCGAAATAATTGACGGCCCCGAGCAAAACCACGAGCCCCGCGGCGACCGCCGATCCGACGAGCGGCGTGCGTATCCCGATGAGCTCCACGAAAAGGCTGCCGTTCGCCGCCCAGCTCACGAACGTGTTTGCCCAGCAGAACCACCCAACAAGGAAACCCGCGCGGTCGCCGAACGCATTTCGCGCATAGAGGTACGTCCCGCCCGTCTCGTCGTGACGGCCCGAGAGCTCGGCGAAACACAACGCCACCGGCATCAAGAGCAGGGCGCAGAGCGCGAAGGAGAGCGGGGAAAAACCGCCCATCGCCCGGTGCATGTCGTCGGGCAGGGCGAACACGCCCGAGCCGACCGTCGCGTTGACGCCGATGCAGAGCACGTCGAACAACGTGAGCCTGCGCCGCAGGCCGGGCGTTCGGGTTGCGGTCGAGTCCGAGGCGCCGAGGGAGGAGACGCTCATGATGCGGGCCCGTGGAGTGAGAGCTAAGGAGGGAGGACGAGCGGGCAGTCTAGGACGCACGGACCTCGCCGGGCAACCCCTTCCATCGCGGACCCGCTTGACGTTCCCCGTAAAACCCGAATAATCTACGGGCCAAGGAGGAACCCATCATGACCGGACGAGCCGACTGGTACTACCACCGCCGTGGGTGAACCACGTGCACCCGAGCGCGGGAGTTTCTCGCGCAAAAAAATGTGACGATCGCGGAAATGGCCGATGCGGGTAAGTTGAAGCTCGCCGAGGAGGGCGCGCTCGCGCTTTCGCGCGGGGCCGAGCGGGTCGTGGCGGTGAAAGGGAAAAAGCGCGCTACGCTCGACATGCGTGCGCGTCCATCGAATGAGGAGGTGCTGGGGGTGATGCTCGGGCCGACCGGCGGCCTGCGCGCGCCTACGATGCGGGTGGGAACGACGCTCGTCGTGGGATTCGATCCGGAGGTTTACACGGAGGTGCTCGGCCTCGGGACGAAGTGAAAGGGCGAGCTCAATCCGAAAGCAGGCTCATCCCGAACGCGCCGAGGAGCTCCTTCTGGACCTCGGCGCTCGCCTTGTTCAGGCCGTCGACCATGCCGCCCATCGGCGAATTGTCGACGAGCTGTCGCGCGGGGCGGCTCCCCGTGGGCGCGTCGACGAGGGTAGCGACCGCGTCGGCGACGGCCTGCGGGTTCGGCACGTTGTCGCCCGAGAACATCCCCTCGAAGTTCTTTGAGATCATCTCCACGCCGTTCACGAGGGGCCCGTATCCCTGCGCCCGCTCCTGGTCCGCGCCGACCACGAGCCGCTTCGTGAAATCGGTCGGATACGCGCCCGGCTGCACGAGCGTGAGCTCGACGCCCGTCGGCTTGAGCTCGGCGCGATAGGCCTCGCTGAGCGCCTCGAGCGCGAACTTGCTCGAGCAGTACGCGCCCATGATCGGAAAGACGACGCGGCCCACGCCGCTCGAGATCTGGATGATGAGGCCCTTGCCGCGCGCGCGCAGCGAGGGGAGGACTGCGCGGAGCACGCGGTGCGGGCCCACGACGTTCACGTTGTATTGCTCGAGGAGCTGCTCGCTCGTCAGCGTCTCTTCGAGGCCGAGCACCGCATAACCCGCGTTGTTCACCACGACGTCGAGGTGCTCCGCCTTTTCGAGCGCCGCGTTCACGGCCCTCGCGACGGACGCGTCGTCGGTCGGCGACATCTCGAGGACGTGGACGCGGCCCTCTCCTGCCTTGGTGAGCTCCTCGGCGGCCGCCGCATTGCGGCCTGCGACGTCGCGCATCGTCGCGAAGACCTGATGGCCTTTTTTCGCGAGCGTGAGCGTGATGAGGCGGCCGAAGCCGCTGTTCGTACCCGTGACGAAGACGTTTTGGCTCATGAGTTCCCCTTTGAACGGACGGCGAAGGATAACCAGAGATCCCCCCGGAGGAAAGGGGCAAAACGCGTTACCAGGCAAGGCTGTGAGGCTCAATCCCCGTTCGGCTGCCCCATGCGGAGCGGCCCGCCGCGCGCGGTGGACCAGAGCAGGCAATTTTCCGCCGATCCCGGCACCGTATACACGTCGAGTCCGTGCTCGAAGGTTTGCACAAAGACCTCGAGCTGCCCGTCTCCGTCGAGATCCCCGACCGCGGGCGCCGCGGGCGCGCCGTTGCCATTGCCATTCTGCTCGCCCGTGTTGTGCAGCGGCACGTCGTGCAAGAGGGTCCCGTCGGCGGCGAGAATGACGAGATATCCCGAGTCGAGGACATTCGGATCCCCGTAGGTGGCGAAGAGCAGCTCGGGCGAGCCGTCCTGGTTCAGGTCCGCCACGGTCACCTCCGTCGCGAACAGGATCGATTTTCCGTGCGTGTAATTGAAGCGCCAGATCTGCTTCGCGTCCGCGCCGAACGCGTAGACGAACCCGTCGTTGAACGGCGCCACGATCTCGGGTTTGCCGTCGCCCTGGATGTTCACCGTCGTCGCCGCGGGCACCCCGCCGGGCGGATAATATCCCTCCACCTGAATGGGTTTTTCCCCGCGCGGCAAGACCTCCCAGCCGGGTTTGCGCATCGCCGAGCGGCTCCCGTCGCCGTGCGCGCCTTCGAGCACCATGATCGCGTAGCCCACCGTCTCGTACGGCTCGTTTATCTCGATGTTCGGCAGCCCGAGCACCTCGTTTTTCCCGTCTCCGTCGAGATCGACCACGTTCGGCGGCGACGCGGTCCATTGCAGCCATTCGGCGAAGGAGGGGTGCGGCCACTCGCCGGTGTGGAGATTGTAATGGTCCCCCTCGACCTTCGGATCCGCCCAGCGGATGAATTGGCCCCACGTGAGCCGCTGGCCGTCCCACTCGTTCGCGCGGTTCGTGAAGAAAGGCGCGGCGTCGACGGCCACGCCGTCATGGTTGAACGCCTGGATGTGGTGGTTGTCGTAGGTCGCGAGGACCTCGAGCTCCGGGTCGTCGTCGATATTTCCGATCGCCACGTTGAGCCCGTAGCAGCCGTATCCGGAGTGGCCCATGCCATTGCGATCGGCGTCGTTGCCGGCGCCCGTGAGGTTATTGTATCGCGGCCACGCCGGAAATCCGCTCCCGGGCGGCTGATGGAGCGAGCCGTCGGCGCGGAAAACGAAGACCTGCGCGCCCCCGTCCTCCGTGCTCGCCGTTTGCGTGGTGGTCACGACGATCTCGAGCAAGCCGTCTCCATCGAGATCCCCCGCGGCCATTCCGCGCACCTCCGGCGCGTTGTTCGCCGTCGTCGTGCTCGCAGGGAAACCTGCTTTCTGCACGAGCGCCTTGTCTTTCCACTCGTAGGCCCAGACCTCGTGATCGCTGCCGTACACGATGTCCACGAGGCCGTCGCCCTCGAGATCGGCGACCACGTGCGGGGCATACACGCGCCCTTCGCCGCCCTCGGCTTTCCCGAGGACGTTGCCCTGTGCGTCGTGCACGAACACCGAATCATAGGCCGCGATGAGCTCGCGTTTCCCGTCTCCGTCGAGGTCCCGCACGATGGGCGAGGCGAACCAGCTCGTCTCTCCGCCGAGCGTCATCTTGTATTGCGGCGCGAGGACCTCGCCTTTGCTTTCGCCCTTGTCGCAGGTCGTGTTGCGCGTGCCGCCGGTGGTGCTGCCCCCGGTCCTTCCGCCGGGGCCCGCGTCGCCTCCGCCGCAGCTGAAGACCCCAAACGCGAGGCCCGAGGCCAAAAGGAGCGAGAGGAGAGGTTTGTCCGTATCGAGTCGAGACGTCGAGCGATGGAATCCCCGTTTGCCGTTCATGTCGTCCTCGTCGTGCAAAAGAAAGGAGCCGCGTCCGCCCCGAGTGGCGTCGGTTCGAGCGAGGATATCAAAGTTCGGGGCGTCTTTGGGGGCGACGGCGCGCCTTTTCCCGGTGTATCCCGCCGGGGCCCGATCGTGGTAAGGTCTCCGCGCCTGCCTCCACGGTGAACCATGCGCGCGACTGCCACGGAAAACCGAGCCTCCCGACAGGAGAGCCGTCTTGCCCACGGCGCGGCGCTGCTCGCCCTCGCGCCCCTCTTGCTCGGCGCCGCGTCGCCCGACGAACCCGTCGAGCCCGCGACGCCCCCTTCCGTTTCACCCCTGACCGCGGATCCTCTGCCCGAGCTCCCGCCGCCGCCCGAACCCGTCGCGCCTCCTGCGGCTCCCGTCGTGGGCGATCGCGCGCCGCGAGAGCGATCGACGGTCGAGATGGCGCGGCTCGACGCGGGCATTCTGTACGTTCGGGGTTTGAAAAAGATTGGGTTCGGGACGCTCCAGAGATACGAGGTCCTCGTCGGCGTCATCGACCTCGACGTCGTGCGTTTTCCCCACGAGCGCTTCGGCTTCGAGATTCACCTGCACGGCGGCCCGGTGGGCGTCGACGAGAATGCGCGCGTCGAGATCGCCCTTTCCGGCGCGGGTCTCGTCGCTCCTTTTCGCTGGAAAGGCCGGGCGCCGGGCTCGTTCGTCCTCGGCGTGGGCGGCGCCTTCGAGCTCGGCAGGCCGGTCTGGCTCGATCCCGGCTTTCACGGCGCGCCCTTTGGACTCGCGCGTTTCCGGATCTTCCCCACCGAGTCCGTTGGTCTTCAAGCGACCTATCGTTACGTGCCGATCACGACGAACGAGCTTCCTGTCCAGGAGCACGACGTCGAGCTCGGCGTGAGCAAGGGTCTCTTGCAGGTGGGCGCGCGTGTGCGTGTCGACGAGGTGAGGGGCGGCGAGCCGTATCGGCTGTACCGCTCGATCGGAGGGGGCCTCTTCGTGGGTCTCGCGGTGTTCTGATGAAGGCGCGCGGATTAT
>JANMGF010000075.1:0-1964 GCA_031374535.1 Polyangium sp. (in: bacteria) | reverse complement strand
CGCCAGCGTCTCGGCGCGGTTCTGAGGCCCGAGGAGGGACCGTCCGCGCGTTGTGTCGCCCCGGCTGTCTCTCCACCTCGACCGGCGCGACGGCGTCCACAGGCCCGGTGAGACGATCACCGGGCACGTGGAAATCGTTTGTCACGACAGTCGACGTTGTGACGAGCTGATCGCCACGCTCGACTGGGAGGTCGAGAGCCGGGGCGAGCCGTATTCCAAACGTGGCGCGCCCGTCGTGTTATCCCCGGGCCTCACGCTCTCGGCCGGCGAGCCCACCGTCGTCCCTTTCGAGATCCCCGCGCCGGCCGGCCCCCTCACCTACCACGGGCATATTCTCACGGTGACCTGGACCTTACGCGTGGAGGCCAAGCTCGGCTGGGCGTCCCGCGAGCGCGCCGAGGCGCGAATCCTGCTGCTTCCGTGGACCGAGGAGGCGCGCGCGCTGACGGCGAAGAGTTATCGGACGGCGCCTTCGCGGGGCGCGCTCGTGTACGACCCCGGCGCATTGCCGGATTCTTCGCTCGGCAAGCGGGACGAGCCCAAGGCCATCGAGCACCCCCTCGTCGGGCTGGCCCTCGCGGCGGCGAGCGCGGCGCTGCTCGTCCTGCGCGCCGGGGCGTTCGCGCGGATCTTCGCGTTGCTTTTGCTCGTGGGCGGGCTCTCGGCGCTTTTCGCGCACCTCCGGCGTCGCACGTTGCGCGAGCGGCTCGGCCCGCCCGAGCTCGCCGTGCACCCCGGGCAAACGCGGGCGGGCGAGGTCATCACGGTTTCGATTTCGTTCAAGCCCGGACGGCCCGAGGTGCTCAAGGAAATCGTCTTTTCGCTCTCGTCGCAGGAGGTCGTGGTTCGTCCTTCGAGCGAGCCGGACGAGCCGCGCCATTATCGACATTCGCTGCACGGCGAGCGGCGCACGGTCGATCGCGCGAGGCTCCGGCTGCCGCCCGGGGAGGTGACCGTGATCCAGGAGATCTTCCGGATCCCGCAGCGCGCGCCGCCTTCGTTTGGTGCGCCGAACAACGAGCTGCGCTGGGAGGTCTCGGCGACGGTGCGCACGGCGGATCTCGTCGAGTGGAAGCAGACCCAGCGGATCCTGGTATTTCCGGCTCTGCCCTGAACGTCTTCGCCCGCTTCTTCGGCTTCCCCCCCGCGACAACGCGGCAAGCGAGCCTTAGGTTCGGCGGCCAGGAGTCTGGAGCCGCTGTCATGAGATGTCCGAATTGCCGCCAGGATGCGCCGACCATCGTGCGAGGGGTGCGCGCGTATTGCACTGCCTGCGGCGCGCCTCGCTCGCTTCTCGACGATACGCCCGTCAACGTCGCGGGCCAGCCGTCGAAGATCGGCGGCGGTATGGCGAGCGTGATTGGCTGGGTCATTCTGATCGCCGGTGGCCTCCTCGCGCTCACCTTCGGCGCGTTGTTCCAGATCCTGATCCCGTCGATGATCATCGGTTATGTTGTCGGCGGCTTCGTCGGCGGCCTGAGCCTCCTTTTTGGCCTCCTGTTCGTCCTCGGCGGCCGTATGCTCTGGAAGACGGGCAAGGAGCGGGAGCAAGGGGCACACGAGCAGGCGGTCTTTGCGGTGGCGCGTCGCAATGCCGGCTCCGTCACGCCTGCCGAGCTCGCTCGGGCCATCAGCATTTCGGAGGTCGAGGCCGACGCCTTGCTCACGCGAATGGCGAAGCGGCCGGACGGACAGGTGACGCTGGAGGTCGACGACGACGGGACGCTCCGGTATTTCGTGAGCGATGCCGTGGGTCGTCGTATCGGCGGGGCCCGCGTGCGTGTCGGGACGGGGGCGCGCGTCTCTTCCGGTGGCGCCGACGATGATGCGCTCGCCGAGGCCGAAATGGGCGAGGAAGAGGCCCGCAGGCGCGCGGAGCGGCGGCGCTGAGACGGCCGCGGATCTGGATCAAGAGCGCACCGAACTGAGGAAACGATGATGTCTCGCATGACAGGAGGCGCAGG
>JANMGF010000052.1:0-14855 GCA_031374535.1 Polyangium sp. (in: bacteria) | reverse complement strand
CAGCTTCATCACCGCCCCGCCGCCCTTCCAATCTCGAAGCCCCCACCGTCTCCACCGAGATCAGCGCCACCCGCTCCCCATGCACCGCAATCGCTTTCACATCCCCGACCCGCTCACACCCCCGCGACTCCGCCACCTCCGAATTCACCGCGAACATCGACCAGCACAATCGTTCCCCCTCCGACGACGTCACCAGCACCCGTTTCCCGTCCCCCCGCGTGAACCCGAGCACCACATTCTCGTCCACGAGCCGCACAATCGGCCCCATCCGCCCCGATTCCTCAGCCCATCGCACATACCCCTCGGCCTCGCCCGCCGCCTGCGACACCAGAAGCGCCGCCGCCTCCCCGAAGACCGGCTCCACCGACATCGGCAAACCCGCCTCCTCCACCGTTCCCAGCGTCACCCGCGTCCCTCGCTCCCCAGCGACCGGACTCGGCCCCCCCGCCGGTTTCTCCCGCACGCTCGCCTGCCTCCCCCCGCTCGGCCGCTCCCGTTCACGCACGCTTGCGCCCGAGCAGGCTGCGCTGGCCGCGACGAGCCCGAGCAGCAGCACGCTCGAGCCTTTTCGGAGACGGGAAGAGAGGAGGGGGCGCGCCACGATCGCGCTCACCTTAACGCGCTCTTTGCCGGACGTGCAGGGAGAGCAGCACGGCGGTGTCTTCTCTCCGGACGGCGCCCGCGTGCAGGGGTTGCCGCTCGTGACGTGTCCGCGCAGTACGTGCTCGGGGGCACGTGGGGTGCAATGGCCGGCGTCCGACAGGGGGCTGTCCGGCACGCGTGGGGGCTCTTCGTGTTCTGCCACCACGCGTGTTCGGAGGGCATGCCTTTACCTCCCAGGAGGATATCGATGACGTATTCGACGAAAACCATCACGATGCTCGGTGCGGCGGCCCTCATGACGTTCGGCGTCGGGTGTTCGCGCGAAAAGCCGGCCCAGTCGGCGCAGGCGCGTCCGACGCCCGCCTTCGAGGCGGCCGTACCCGACGAGGATCAGGTGGGCGGGGCCCAGGGACAAACGGGTTCATACGGTCAAGGCCAGGCGGGCCAGGCGGGCCAGGGCCAGGCGGGGCATGAGGGTATGGGCATGATGAGCGAGCAGGAGATGTGCTCCTCGCTCACCCAGCACTCGAACCTTCGCGTCGAGGACATCGAGGGGGGCGTGGCGATCATCGCGACCCCGAAGTCGGGCGTGGACCTCTCCACGTTGCGCGGCGACGCGCTTCATATCGCGTACACGATGAGCCCGCCGGCGGGTGAGCAACAAAAGACGCGCCCCACGAGCTCCGCGGAGCGTTGTCCGCTCTTCGACCTCGGCCAGATGGCGGGTCGCTCGGGCGTGGTCGAGCAGGGCAACGAGATTCGTATCCTCATGCTCTCGGAGGACACGAGTGGCGTCCCCACCTTGCGCAGCCAGGCGCGATCTTTCGTGCAGCAGTGGGGCCAGGCGGGTCAGGGCGGACAGCAGAACCGCTGAACGCGAGCCCGGCTTTGCTCCTCGGAGTGAAGCCCTCGTCGACGAAGCAGGGTGGGGTTTCGGCCCCGCCCTGCTTTCCTCGTTCCTGCCCTCGACCTACCCGAAAAGGTTCGCTACCCTGATCGAGCCATGAGCAAAAAGCTGGACGAGGAGCTCGCGCAGGCTGCGGGGCTCGGACGGGACGGGGATGACGCCGGGCACGCGGCGGCGCCTCCCTTGGTCGTGCAAAAAGCGAGCGACGAGCCGCGTCCGCGGACGACCAGCGTGGGCCTTCTGGTCACGTTGCTCGTCATGGGCGGATCGCTCGTGGGGCTCTTCTTGTTTGGCTTCAAGGAAGCGGCCATTTATGCGACGCCCGTCGATCAGCTGCTCGCGCAGCAGGAGAAGCTGATGGGCCGCAAGGTCCGCGTCGAGGGGGAGCTCGTGCCGGGCACGCTCGAAAAGCGCGACAAACCGTGCGAGTATCGCTTCACGATTCACGGCAAGAACGGCGATAAGCAGACCTTGCCCGTCAGGTATTCGCAGTGCGTCATTCCCGACACCTTCCGTGACGTACCGGGCGGCGGCGTGCAGGTCACCGTCGAGGGTTCGTTGAAGTCGTCCACGGAATTCGAGGCCACGCTCGTGATGGCGAAGTGCACCTCGAAGTACGACCCCAAGACCCACGAGATGAAGCCGGGTGAGGGCCAGGCGCAGGGGATGCCGATCAACTGAAGGGGGCGGGGCTCGATCCTTCGGGCCCGTAGGAAAAACGCCGGACTCCCTGGCAAGAGGGGGCCCGGCGTTTTGCTTTTCATTCGGGTTCGGCGTTGGCGGGGCGGCGGTTGATCCGCGGGGTCGGCGTGGGCGGCGCTTCTTCGGCCGGGGGCGCCTCGGTCGGCGGCGCGACGGTGCTCGGTTTGTCTGCGGCCTCGGGCGGCGGGGGCGCCTCGCGCGGCGGCTCGGAGGGGGGCGGCGGCTCGGGCGTCGCCACGGGGCGCGGCGCCTCGTCGTCGGCCTTGTCTTTTGCGGTCGACGTGCCCAGCGGCAGCCCTGGTTTTTTCGTGGAGAACGGCGAGTCGCTCTTGCCGCGCCCTCGACCCGGGGTCGGCCCGTCCGCCGAATGCGCGTCGAACCTCAGTTTGGAGAGCTGGCCGTGCGCGTGCCAGCCGTAGAAACCGTCCTGCCGTTTGGCTTTCTTGATCTTCGGGTCCGCCAGCTCGAAGAGCGACGGCGCATTCGATCCCGGCGCGCCGAGCAGCGATTTCGTGAGATCACTCTTGTTGCGATAGGCATCCGTGAACTTGAAACGCAAGTAGAGGTCGGCCGCCGAGGCGTTCCACTGCTCGCGTAGGTTCACCTTCCCGTCGCCGGCGAGCTCGATATCGGCACCGTTTGCCTCGAGCTTCGTGACCTTGAGGACGCCTTCCTTCGCCTCGGCTACGATCACGAGATCCCCGAGCCTCGCCTCGGGCAGCGCGATCTGGCCTTTGATCTTCGACTTCCCGTCGCCGACGGCCATGTCCGCGATCGTCATGTCGAGCGTGCCGTTGGCTTTGCTGAACTTTCCGCCTTCGGCCGCCAGCTCGAACGTGCCCTTGGCGACGCCCTTCACGGGCACGCCGAGGTAGTCCTTGATCACGTCGGCCTTCGCGAGGTTCACGCCTTCGAGCTCGACCTCCATGGGGCCGCTCGAACCGCCGACGGGCACCGTGCCCTTCACCTCTCCGTCGAAGGCGCGCGCCCAGAACTTGATACGCACGCGACCGATCAAGAGTGGCAGGATCTGGAAACGCGCCTCGATCTCGTCGACTTGGATCACGCTCTCCTTCGGCGAGGGTTTGTCCTTGTCGGCGCCGAAGGGACCTGCCGCGGAGGACGACGACGGCTCGTCGGACGGGGGCAAATAGAGCCGCACGCCCGTCGCCTCCACGCCCGTGAGCCAGTACGAATCGAGCTCGTCGATCTCGATCCTCCGCCCCGCGTTGCTGCCTTTTTGCGCAGCCGCGAACTCGGCGACGACGCGGTCTTTCAGGCGATCCCAGGGGAAGGCCAGATAAAAGAAAATGACCAGGCACAAGCAATAAAGCGCCGGGTAGGCCAGGAACTTGACGATACGCAGGAATCGGCCTTTCACGGGGTCTTGTCCTCCTCGGCCGCGTCCTTCGACTCGCCCTTGTCCTTGTCTTTGTCCTTGTCTTTTTCTTTCGCGTCGGGCTTGCGGTCGTAGGCGCTCACGCCGAGCTCCACCTCGTACGAGTCCGGCTCACCGGCGCGCGGGCGGATGCTGAGGCGCGTGATCGCGACGGCATGGCCCGATTGCTCGATACGCTCGAGCATCTTCACGAGCGCCAGCATGCCCACCTTGTGCATTTTGACGACGGTGAGCCGCTCGCTGTACCGTTTGCCATGCGGGACCTCGGGTTTGTCCTGCGCGTCGGCGACCGTGATCCCGTTCTGCTTCGCCGCGTCCTCGATGAAGCCGGCGAGCGCGGGGGCGGGGCGGCCGTATCGCGCGAGCACGGCGTCTTGTTTCGCCTTGCGTTCGCTCACGGTGAGGCGCGCTTTGTAGACGTCCTCGATGAGGACGCGGATCTCGTCGTTTTCGGTCCGGGCCGAGCTCACCGCGCTCCAGGCGTAGATCGGTAATGCGAGGACGATGAGCCCTGCCATGACGCCGAGCAGGAGGCCGAGCAGCTTGCGCTCGCGCGGCTCGAGTTTTTCCAGGCGCTCCGCGAGGGTCACTTGCCTTCCTCCTTGCCGGCCGCGGGCGAGGACGAATCCGCCGCGTCAGCCGTCGTGCCCGAGGGTTTGGTCTTTTTCTTCTTGTCGTCGCACTTCACGTCGAACTCGAGCACGTATTTCTGTTTGCCCTCGGTGAACTGGGCCGTGCGGCTGATCTTCACGTCCTTGAAGCACTTGTGCTCCTTCATCTTGTCCGCGATCGCCTGCGCGTCGGGGATCGAAGGGACGGTGCCCTGGATGGAGACGTGGCCCCGGTTCACGTCGAATTCGAGCACGTCGTGGGTGATCTCCTTCGGCACGGCCTCCGAGAGCTTCACCATGACGTCGAAGGCGTCCGCGCGGGGGAGGGGATCCTCGTCGGCGCCGCCGGGGCCTTTGTCGAGAATGCTGCGCGCCTTTTCCGGGTCCTTCGTCTCCTCGTCGAACACGTCGCCCGTCGCCGTTTCGAGCCGCGAGAGGAGCATTTCTTTCTCGGCCGTGAGGCTCCGTTGCTGGGCGAGCAGGCTGAAGACGAAACTCACGACGACCGCGGCGCCGAGGCCCGCGAGGAGGGGGATCTTCTCGCGCAGGAAGGGATAACTGCGCGCGGCGGCGAGATTGCCCTGGCGCAGGTTCAATCCACGCGCCTTGCCGGCGAGGCCCATCGCGAGGCCAATCGCCTTCGCGAAGCGCGGCAGCATGACCTCCTGCTCGGGCGTGACGCCTTCGAGCCGGGGCTTCGGCAAAGGGAGGATCGTGATGCCGAGCTCGGTCGAGAGAAACGCCTCCGCGCCCTGCGCGCTCGCGCCCCCGCCGACGAGATACATGCCCGCGAGAGGTCCGCCGCCCGAGGCGCGCCATGCGGCGAGGGTTTGTCGCAATTCACGCGAGAGGGCAGGGGCGCTCCCGGGCAAACCGAGCGTGCCGCGCGAGAGGGTACGCGCGAAGACGGGCTCGCCGCCGCGCAGGATCACGATATCGCTCGTGGACTCGGCGAGGTCGACGATCGCCACGGGGAGGGTCTCGCCCGCGGGAGTCTCTTTTCCGAAAGGTTTTTCGAGCTCGGACATGACGCCCGCGAGGTTCGCGAGGGGCAAGGCGCCCGTGCCGATACGCTCGGGCTCCATGCCGAGCGCCTCGCGCACCAGGTCGATGCGTTGCTTCACGTCCTCGATGCGCGCGATGGCCGCGAAGATCGGCACCGTCTCGCCGCCGGGGTTCTTGTCCATGCGGTAATCGAAGACCGCGTCCGTGATCTCGAAGGGGATCATGGATTCGAGCTCGTACGGCAGGACGTTGTCGAGCTCCTTGATGGCCGAGGCGGGCATGTCGATCGACCGGAAAAACGTCCGCTCGCCGGAGAGCGCGATCGCGATGGCGTCGGCCTTGTGCCCGCCCACGGCGGCGCGGATGGCGTCGATTTCGAGGCCCGTCACGGGTGCCTCGCCGAGGGCCTCGACCGTGATCTTGCGGTAGGAGAGGCGCAGGATCGCCGCCCTGACCACCGCCTTGCCGACGTCGATACCGAGGATTTTGGACATCGTGATGACTCTCTCGAGGAAACCTAATCGATGCGGTAATAGACGATCTTGCCGAGCGGATTCGCGTTCAGGAACGCCATCGGATCGACCGCGCCCGTTCCGCCGGCGCCCGCGGGCGGGAGTTGCGGCTGGTTTCCGGGCGGCGGGTTCGGCGTGCCCGTGAGCGGATTCGCGGCGCGCGTGTCCACGACGGCGTGGATACGCACGCGCGTCGTGCGTTTGCGGCCGGGGACCACGCCCTCGGCGTAAATGCTGAAGACGCGGCTCGTGACGGTGAATTGCTTGTTGGCGCCCGCATTGAGCCCGCAGGGCAGCCCCGCCTGCGCGAGCAGGGGCCCGAGCATCGGACCGAGCATCGACCCGAGGGGCCCGGGGACGTTGCCGGTCTTCAAGAGATTGGGGAAATCAGCGGGCTTCGAGAAGATCGGGATCGGGAACGTCTTCAGGATGCCGAGCAGACCGAGGAACTGCGATTGAATGTTCGCATCGGTGCAGAGCGGAATTCCCTGGCTCGCCGAGTTGGCCGTCGCGCCCGCGCCGCCCGAGCAAACCGCGCAGGCCGCCGCGAGGAGCGTCTGCGGGTTCGCGCTGTTCACGTTGACGGCCTTCTGGCCCCAGACCGTGAGCGTGCGTGATTTCGGATCGTCGGGGTTTGGCTCGACGAACGTCGCCCAGAAATCGTCGCCGACGCCGCGGATGAGGCGCAGCTCCTCGAGCGAATCGTACGCGGCGTTCTTGCGGCGGTATTCGAGGCCAATCGTCTGGTAGAAATTGTCCTCCGACCCCGAGCTCCCCTGCGCCTGCGAGCCGACATAACAGGTCGAGAGCGTCTCGTCCTGATCGGCCCAGTCGGTCATGGCGCCGCAGATGGTCTGCATCGAGGAGAATTGACCGTCGGCGTCCTCCCCGTCGAAGAGCGGCGCGTATTGCGGGCCCTGCATGTGGCTGACGAGGAGCCGCTCGAGGTCGATATCGGGGATCGGCGCGGCCCGGTTGACGTTGATCTTCGAGTCCTCGTCGACGATCTTCACCTCGAATCGCCCGCCCGTGAGGCCGAGGCTCTTGCCCTGCGACGTGTCGACGCCGAGCATCCCGCCGAACGTGGCCATTCCCGATTCGTCGTTGAAGGGGCCGAGCGCGATATCGGTGAACTCCCAGACGGGGAGCTGCTTGAAGGGCAGGGGCAGAGGGATACTCGTGCGAATGGTCGGCTCGGAGGCGATGAGCAGGCGCGAGAGGTTCACGGCGCTCTTCGCGAGGTATTCGGCCTTGAGCGCGTCACGATCCGCGAGCGCGGCGGCGAGCTCGGCGGTCGTCTCCGTCTGCAATTCGGTCAAGAAGACGGTGAGGACCGTGATCGCGCCGAGCACCATGAGGAGCGCGACGCCGCGGCGCTCTCGGTTGCGCCTGCGTCGCCTCTTCCGGGCTTCTTTGTCGCTTTTGGGCTCGTCCATGATCAATTCGCAAAATCGAGGGCGAGCTGCATCGCGGGGGAGACGCGCGCGCGGAGGACAATAGGCTTACCGCCAGGGCCGCCATTGAGCACGAGCGTGATGAGGACCTGCTGCGGCAGGCGCCAGGGTTGCCCCGTGACCTGCGTCGTGTCCCAGGTGTCGACCCATTCGGAGATGGATTCATCGTAATACTGGAGGTCGAAGCTCTGCACGTCCTCGACGAGGACATGGACGACGCCGCCCTTCTGCGGCTCCATGTCGAGGTACTTGTCCTCGCGCCGGACGAGGTCGAGCGTGCCCGCGTCGTTCCGCGCGCTGAAATAACCGATCTCGCATTGATCCGACTCGTGCGCGTCGCGTGCGAGGCGGCGGTGCGCGAAGGACGTGAAATCGAGCCGGTCGAACGTGCCCTCGTCCTGCCCGATGAAGGCGGTCTTCCGGACCTGCTGCGACACCATCGTCGAGTTGTTCGTGTAGTCGCCGTGCTTCGAGACGAACCCCGCCTGGATCTCCCGCGCCATGCGCTGAATGGCGGAGCGGCCCTGGTGGTAACGGTCGTTCATCTTCGTGATGCCTTTGCGTGAGCGGGACATCCCGTCGAAGGCGCCGTAAATGAGCGAGCCGATGAGCGCGAGGACGCCAATCGAGACCATGGCCTCGAGGAGCGTGAGGCCACGAATCGCTTTGCGGCGGCGGAGCTTCATCGGCCCATCCCTCCAGGGTTTGGCCGATTGGTCGGGCCATTGACGCCGCCGGGGGGGCCGCCGCCGCTGGAGCCGCCGCCGCTGGAGCCGCCGCCCGTGGGATTCATCTGGCCCTCGATGGCGTCGAGCGCCTCGTTCGTCGCGAGCATCGGCCGCGGGTTCGTCACCCATTGCGCGACGTCGAACGAATGCTCGCGGCTGCCCTCCGTCCAGGTGACCGTGACGATCACGCGGCGGGTATTCATCTCGAAGATGGCCTTGAGCGAGGGATACACGAAGGTGCCGACGAGCTGGAGCATTCCGCCGAGCGCGTCCCCGCCCGTCGCGCCGCCGAGCGCGCCCGCGACGTCGCCGAGGCCGCCCGCGCTATCGCCGGTGGGCATGGGAGCTGCGCCACCCGCGAGCCCGAGAAGCCCGCCGAGCGCGCCGAGTCCGCCCCCAGCGGGAGCGCCGCCGGAGCTCGCGCCCCCGGAAGGCGCCGAGAAATCGAGGCCGGTGTCGAGATCCATTTCGCCGAGCTTCGCCTCGGGGAACTGAGGTTTCTCGACTTTCCAGGTGCAGCGCAGGTTCGGCGTCTCGTCGCCCTCGCAACAAGGCCCGCTTTCGGTCTCCTCGAGCTCCGGCCAGCCGTCCGGTTGACCGAGCTTCTCCTCGACCTCGCCCATCTTGCAGCGGGCGAGCGAGGTGGCGACGCTGAGATTGCGCGCGTGAGACGAGGCCGAAAATGCGCCCGCCTGCGCCGAGAGGATCGCGGTCAAGCCGAGACCCAGGATCGCAGTCGCGACCATGACCTCGAGCAGCGTGAATCCTCTCTCTTTCATCTTCGTCACCCCGATCCGATCACAAACCCGTATCACTCGCCTCCGATTCCTCGGAATCGTCGCGTGGCCTCGCCATCTCGATGCGCCCCTTCTTGAGCGCGGTCTTGCCCGTCAGCGGCGAGACGAGCACGGTCATGATGTCCTGCTCCGGATCCGCCTCGCCAGGATTGCCGAGCACGACCTGGATCGCCGCCCGCTCCGTCTGCCCCCCGGGCCAGAAATACAGATAGGCACGATCTTCTTCGATCGCCGTGTCCTGATGCGCGGTGTCGACCGAGAGAAATCGCACGCCGTCCGCGAGATCCTTTCCCGTCTTCCCGCCCTGGGGCTCGAATCCGAAGGCCTTCGTGGGCGTGAACGAGGGGCGCGGCGCGCGTGGTCCTTTCACGATGCGCTCCGCCTCCTCCATGGCCTTCTTCTCGATCTCCGTGGCCGCCTCCGCGCCGCCCGTCTTGTCCTTCTTGTCGACCGAGAGACGGCCAGCGCCCTCCTCGAGGATCACCGTCCGCTGCTCGAAATCGAAGACGAGCCGGACGGGCTTTCCAATCGCATTCGCGTGCCCGTACGCGACCCGCACCGCGCTGGCGATCATCACCGCCGATTGCCGGAGCCGCGCCCGCTTCAGCGCTCCGAGGCCGAGCACCGCCGATCCCGTCACGATCGTCATGATCGCCAGGGTGATCAGCACCTCCACCAGCGTCATGCCACGCCGCCGCCCGGAAGACCGCGCGGAGGCGTGACGTGAAGCCGAAAGAGGGGAGGAAACGCTTGGCATGGATCCTCGTCAGAGCGCGGCGATCTTCTTGATGTCGACGTCCTTGAAATCGTCCTTGACGTCGTCGGGCGTGTTCTCTTTGCGATCGCGGCCCGCCGAGACGACGGTGATCTCGTCGCCGTCGCATTGAATCTTGAACGGCGTGCCCCAGGGGTCGTCCGTCCTTTTCGCGTCGAGGTGCTTGGCGTCGACGAGCTCCTTGATCGTCGGACACGCGCCGCCCGCGCTGTCGAGGTGCAGGTACTGCTGCGCCGCTGTCTTGATGACGCCCGCGCTGAGCACCGCGCCGCGGATCTGGCTCTCTTTGTACCGCGGGAACACGAGCGCCGTCGCGCCGCCCGCGATGATCGCCATGATCGCGAGCACGATCAGGACCTCGACGAGCGTCACGCCTCGCGACGCCGCACGCTTGTATTTCCGGATTCGATTCGTCTTCACGTTCATTGTCCGTTCACTCCACGCGGTCGAGACCGCCGATCTCTCCATCCGGTCCGTCGCTCGTGAGATCGTACCCCTCCGGCTCCTTCTGACCAGGGCAAACCAGCCGGAGCGGCCTGCCCCATGCGTCGATGGGGTCGATCCCGAGATACCCTTCGGTTTTTAGCGCATCGAGGGACGCGGGGCACTTTCGCTCGTGATCCGCCCGATAGGCGTCGATGCCCGTCCGCACGACGCCGATCGTGGCCATCGTGGAGCGAACGCCGATCTTGCGCCGCTCGCGCGCTCCGAGCAGGAGCAAAAGCGTGGCCATCCCGAGCGCGAGCACGACGAGCTTCGCCCGCGCCATTCCGCGGCCGCGCAGGAAACCTCCGCCCCGCTCCCACGGGAAGAAGATCGTCTGATCTCTCGGTCTGCGCCGCGCCACGCTCCAGATCCCCCTTCAACCTGCAAAGCTCGACATCTGGATGAGCGGCATGAGGATCGAGAACGCGATGAATCCGACCGCGCCGCCCATGAACACGATCATGAGGGGCTCGAGGAGGCTCGTCAGCACCGTCACGCGCGTCTCGACCTCGAGATCGTACGCGTTCGAAACGTTCTCCAGCATCTCCTCGAGCTGCCCGCTCTTCTCGCCGATCGTGATCATGTGCGTCACGATAGGCGGGAAACGACCGCTGCGCTTGAGCGGCTCGGCGATGCTCTGGCCCTCGCGGATCGAGCTGATCGCGTCGGCGATGACCTTCTCCAGGACGGCGTTCCCGAGGACGTTCTTCACGATGTCCATCGCGCCGAGCAGCGCGACGCCGGCGCTGAGCAGCGTGGCGAGGGTGCGCGAGAAACGGGCGATCGCGATCATCATCACGAGCTTGCCGACGATGGGCGCACTGAGCAGCATGCCGTGCCATCGCAGACGACCCGCGGGCGTGCGCACCCAGCGCCGGAAGGACCAGATGCCGGCCACGAGGAGCGCGAGCACGAGCCACCAGTAGCTGCTCAAAAAGTCCGAGGTGCCGATGAGCGCCGCCGTGTACCAGGGCAATGCCTGATCCATCGAGGCGAAGATCGAGGTCACGTTGGGCACGACCGCGACCATCAGCACCGAGACGAGCGAGACGCCGAGGATCGCCATCAAAATGGGATACGCGAGCGCCGAGCCGACCTTCGATTTGAGCTTCGCCTGCGCCTCGAGGAACGTGGTGATGCGCTCCAGGACCTGCTGGAGCATGCCCGACGCCTCGCCGGCGCGGACCATGTTCACGTAAAGCGGCTGGAAGATCGAGGGGTGCTGCTCGAGCGCCTTCGCGAAGCTGATGCCCTCGCGGATCTGCTCGCGCACCTGGGTGAGCGCGCGCTTCAGCGCCTCGTTCTCGACCTGATCGATGAGGGCCGTGAGCGATTCGAAGAGCGGAATGCCCGCCTTGAGCAGGGTCGCGAGCTGGCGCGTGAGGACGGCGATGTCGTTCGTGGAGGGGCGGCGCGCGAAGGCGAGCAGGTTGATCGAGCGCCTGGTCTTCGCCGCCGCGGCCTTCTCCTCCGCGGCCGTCGTGAGCAGAATGCCGTCCTTGCGCAAAATGCCGCGGAGCGCCTTCGCGTTCTCCGCGTCGCGAACGCCCTTCACCTGCTTGCCGGTGGCGACGAGGATGCCTCGATATTCGAAGACGGCCAAGACCCGCTCCTCCCTACTCGTCCACGATGACGTCCTCCTGGGTCGCGGCGAGGACTTCCTCGACCGTCGTCATACCCATGAGGACCTTGCGCGCGCCGTCGTCGCGCATGGTGTCCATACCTTGCGAGATGGCGACGCGCTTGACCGATTGCGCGTCGGCGTTCTTGAGGATGAGGGGGCCGACCGCGTCGTCGACGACGAGCAGCTCGTAGATGCCGCGCCGCCCCACGAAGCCCTTCTGCAAGCAGGCCTCGCAGCCTCCCGGTTTGAAGAAAACCGGCGAGTCGCCCATGTTCTGCCCGACATAAACGTAATCTTGTCCGTGCACCGAATACCGCAGAGACGGGAGCCGCCTCGCCTTCCACGCGAGGCGCTCCTCGTCGAGGCCGAGCTGGCGCAATTCGTAGGGCGTGGGGCGATACGGGACCTTGCAATGCTTGCAGAGCATACGCACGAGGCGCTGCGCGAGGATGCCGATGACGCTGGAGCGCACGAGGAAGGGCTCGATCTCCATCTCGACGAGGCGCGTGACGGCCGAGGCCGAGTCGTTCGTGTGCAGCGTGGAGAGCACGAGGTGACCCGTGAGCGAGGCGTGGATCGCGATCTCGGCCGTCTCCTTGTCGCGGATCTCGCCGACCATGATGACGTCCGGATCCTGGCGGAGGAAGGCGCGGAGCGCGCTCGCGAACGTGAGGCCAATCAAGGGCTGGACGTGGACCTGGTGAATGCCGCCGATCTCGTACTCGACCGGATCCTCGGCCGTGAGGATGTTGCGGCTCGGATCGTTGATGCGGTTCAGGCCGGCATAAAGCGTCGTGGTCTTGCCGCTGCCGGTCGGGCCCGTGACGAGGATGATGCCATCGGGCCGATTGATGAGGTGATCCATGATCCCGTACTCGCGCGGGGCGAATCCGAGATCGTCGAGGCCGAGGAGGATGCTCGTCTTGTGGAGGAGGCGCATGACGATGCGCTCGAAGCCGCGGCTCGTGGGGACCGTGGA
Source organism: Polyangium sp. (in: bacteria) (assembly GCA_031374535.1). GTDB lineage: Bacteria > Myxococcota_A > Polyangia > Polyangiales > Polyangiaceae > Polyangium. The sequence goes on along the minus strand of JANMGF010000052.1, from coordinate 2,273 downwards.
GACGCGGACGTCGACGCTTTTGCCCGCGATCTTCAGCGTGATGCGGCCGTCTTGCGGGAGGCGCTTCTCGGCGATGTTGAGGCTCGCCATGATCTTCACGCGCGCGACGATCGGCGCCATGAATTGCTTGGCGGCGCGGCGGGCGACGTAAAGCTCGCCGTCGATGCGATACCGGACGACGACGTCGCGCTCCTCGGGCTCGATGTGAATATCGCTCGCGCGCTCGCGCACGGCCATCGCGAAGAGGCTGTTGACCCAGGCGATGATCGGGGCGTCGTCGTCGGAGTCGATGATGTCGACGAGGTTGTCTTCTTCCTCGTGTTTGTCGCCCTCGAGGTTCGACTGGCCCGCCTCGCGTTTCTCCCAGACGCGGTTGATCGCGTTGAGGACGTGTTCACTCGTGGCGACGGAGATCTCCACCGGTTTGGCGAAGATCGCGCGCACGTCGTCGACCGCGATCGTGTCGAGGGGATCGGCGACGACCGCGTGCACGCTTGTCTCGTCCTCGAAGATGGGCAGGATCTTGTGCTGCTTCGCGTACATGATGGGCAGGCGCGAAGCGACGTCGAATCGAATCTGATCGATCTCGATCTTCGGCAGGAAATCGAGGCCCATCTCGCTGGCGAGCGCGCGGCCGATCTTGCCCTCGTCCGTGACGTTCGTGGACACGAGCAGATCGAGGAGGGGCTGGCCCCGCTCGCGGACCGTGTCGAAGAGCGGGGCGAGCTTCTGCGCGTCGATGACGCCGTGGCGGACCAGGATCTCGCCGACGTATTCTTCTCGAGCGACCGGATTCATGGCTACTCCACGCGCTCCACGGGCCTCGGTGTAGCAGGATTGCCAGCGCCGCCGCGGGTGCGGCGCGGGACGGGCGCGGCTGGAGCATTGCCTTGCGGGGGCGGGCTCGTCATCGGAGTAGCGCCGCCGCCGCCGCCGTCGTCACCGCTGCGCGTCGCGAGGCTCGGCACCGCAATGGGCATTCCGGGCTCGTGCGTGCGTGGACCCTTGGGCCGGGCCTCCTCCTCGAGCCGGACCTTTTCGGTGACCTGGATCTGCGATTGCCGGATGTCCTCGACGAGGCCATTCGAGCGCGCGTAATCCTTCGGGGGCTCCCAGTCGGAGTCGCCGAAGATGAAATACCGGTCGAGGAACTCCTGCCGCTCCTGCATCTTGCGCTCGAAGATCGCCCGGAGATCATCCTGGTCACGAATGATGTACGGGGTCAAAACGAGCAGGAGGTTCGTCTTCTGCGTGGTCTTTTTCGTCGTGCGGAAGAGCGCGCCGAGGACGGGGATGTCACCGAGGATAGGGATCTTCGTGCGCGAATTCGTGACGGCGTCGCGCATGAGGCCGCCGATGACCACGGTCTGCTGGTCGCGGACGACGAGCGTGGTCTTCGCCTGACGCTTGATGATCGGAATGGCGCCGAGCTGGCCCTGCGGCGCGCCAGCCTCCGAAATGCCCTCGGTGATCTCCAGGCGGACCTGATCGGAGTCGTTGATGTGGGGCGTGACCTCGATCTTCGTGCCGACGTCCTGGCGAGGCGCCGCGAATCCGCCGCCGAGGCCGCCGAGCAATCCGAGCGCACCCGCGCCCGCGCCGCCCGCCGCGCCCGCCGCGCCCGCGAGCGCGCCGAGGCCACCACCGATGTTTTGCTGGAGCGGGATGTTCTGGCCAATTTCAATGGTGGCCGGGATGTTGTCGGTCGCGAGGATGTGCGGCGTCGCGAGGACGTTCGAATCGCTGTCGGTCGCCATCGCGTGCAGGACGACGCCGAACGCCGGGATCGAAATGCCCGTTCCGAGGAGGTTGCTCGATCCGTCGATCGTGGGGCCGCGGACGCCGAGCGCGAGCGCGCCGAGCTGGCTCGGAATGGAGAGCGGCGCGCCGACGGAGGTGAGCATGTCATTGCCGCCGTACACGAGGCCCGGATCCGTGGTGCCCTGGATTCCAGGGCTGATGGGCGCTCCCATGTGCCAGCGCACGCCGACGTCATTGGTGCGGTCGACGTTGACGTCCATGATGACGGCCTCGATGAAGACCTGGCGGCGCGGCTGGTCGAGCTCGTCGATGACGCTGCGGAGCGCGGCGTAATCGCGGAGCGAGGAGGTGACGACGAGCTTGTTCGAGCCCTCGTCGCAGGTGATCTTGACCTGGCCCTCGAAAATGTCCTCCGTCGAGCCGGGGACGGGCGGGGCCGCCTGCTGGCCCCTTCGCCCGCCCGCTGCGGCGCCGCCACCACCACCACCGCCGCCGAGGAGCTGGTTCAGCGT
>JANMGF010001664.1:0-9757 GCA_031374535.1 Polyangium sp. (in: bacteria) | reverse complement strand
GCAGCCTGGACGACCGCGGCAAGATCGATATCGACTGCGCCGCGCGCGACGGCGTCGAGATCGGCGAGGTCGAGCACGATGGGCGTGCGGAGCTCCAGCATCGGCTGGGACGTGCGTTGCCCGATGGAGACGCCCTGCACGGGCGATTCTGCGAGCGGGCGGAGACGGCCGGTATTGACCGAGGCGAGCTCCCAGCCGAGGGGGCCTCGAAAATCGACGAGCTTACGCGCCGCGAGGCTCAGCTGGAGCACCCTTCGCGCCTCGGCGTCGATGAGCGCGAAGGCCTCGGGCAGGATCGGAGCGAGGTCACGTCGGAGTAGATCGATGGCCATGGTTCACCTCCCCCTCAAGCTGCCAATACCGAGCCCGCGAACCGAGCCCACGCGTGGAGGAAGCGACGGCGCGCCTGCCTGCCCGCTCGTTTCTTTTTCTTCCGCGCGCTCCTCGATTTCGGTGATGGGCACCTCCTGGAGCAGGTAGGTGCGTATATTCTTGTCGAAGAGCGGCTCCTGCCGGCGGATCCATTCGAGGTTCATCATGGCGTGCTCGATCTCCTCGGCCCGGTTGTGCAAGAGGACGGCCCGCAGCTCAGCGTCGCCCGTGACCTCGGCGCGCTGCGCGTACCAATCGATGGCCTCGAGTTCCTCGATGAGGGACCAGAGCGCTCGGTGCATGTCGCGCGCCGCCGGAGAGAGGACTTCGTACGGCTCGTGGTAGGTCTCGCTGCCCATGCCCCTCGGATGACGCGGTGGCGCGCGGGTTGCGAAGTGGTGGGGGCGCAATCGCGCAGGCGGGCGCGGCGAGGCAAGGAGAGCGGGCGCGCAGGCCGATCAGTAGTGCAGGCGCGGCCCCTGACCCGGCCCCGACCCCTGCTTCACCGCGTTCGCGAGCAGGAAAATCGACACCGGCACGAGCACGATCCCGAGGAGCTGCATGCCCGTCGTGAACACCTGCGAAAGCGTGAAGAGCGTCCCGAGGCCCATGCCGCCGAAGCTCAGCGCGAAGTTCACGACCTGACGCACGACGGCCCCGAAGGCCAGGAGCCCACCTGCGCCCGCGAGGCAAAGCCCCGCCGTCGAGCTCACGCGCCGCACGTTGCTGAGCCCCACGACGACGAGACCGACGCCGAACAGGGTCAGCACCCCGGTGGAGAAAAGGCTCATGAGCGTCCCGCCAAACGCGCCGTTCAACCCACCCATGCCCCACCTCCGCGCGTCCGCACCTCGGAGAGCCGGTATGCTCCGAACATGACGCCGCCGTAGAAAATCGCGCTCGTGCCCAGCCAAACCAGGGTGCCGAGCATGTTCCACACCATGAGGGTGTCGTAGCTGGACCCGGCCTGGATCGCGTCGATGACCAGGTCGATCCCGAGGCCCACGAGACGCGCGCCGCCCGCGCCCGCGAAGACGAAGCCCGCGGTTTGATGCAGCGGCTTCACGAGGACCAGCCCGAGCACCAGCACGGCAATGGCGACCAGAAAGTGCACGCCTGTGCTCACGCTGCCGAGCAATGACAAGAGACTGCGTTCTGCCGACTGCATCCGTCCTCCCTCACATCAACGAACGAACGCGACAGTACACGCGTCCCGGACGCACCGCGAGGGTCAAGGCTCTCGATCGGGTCTGCTCGAATCCGTGCTACGACGCGCGCCGTGTCCCTCCCCGCCGGGCTCACCGTCCTCGCGCTCGCCGTCGTGCTCGGCGGCCTCGCCGCGGTCTGGCGCGACCAAGGGCAACGTGTATCGCCGGGGCTCGGGACGTTCGCGATGGTGGCCTCGGCGGCGATCGCGCTCTTGCACCTTCTGCCCGAGGCCATCGCCGAGGCGGGCTGGCTTGCGCTCGGGGCGGCAGCGGCGGGGTTTCTCGGGCCGTTTTTGATCGAGCGACTCCTGCCCCGCAGGACCCCCCACGCCGACGACGCGACGCTCGTCGTGGGCTACCTGGCCGTGCTCCTGCACCAGGCGGGCGAGGGCACGGCCGTCGCGTCGCTCGCGCGCGCGGGCGAGCTCGGGCCGACGATCGTGCTGGCGATCGCGGGGCACACGGTGCCGCTCGCGATGGTGGTGGCGATCCAGGCGCTCGAACATGGCCGCGGGCCGAAGAGCCCCCTGCGCGCGGCGCTCGCGCTCCTCGGCTGCGCGCTGGCGACGGTGGGCGGGGCGCTCTCGCTCGGGCTCGTCGGCGCGACACGTATCGCGACGGTCAAGCCGTGGCTCCTCGCGGCCGTGGCGGGCCTGCTCCTGCACGCGCTCTCGCATGCGCCGAAGATCGGCGAGGAGAGCGGGGCGCGCACGCGCGTGACCGAGATCGTCGCGGGGCTCGTGGGGCTGGGTCTCGCGCTCGTGAGCCTCGAGCACGACGGGTGGCTTCAGCACGTGACGTGGCCGATCCGGGTGCTCGGCCTCGTGGTGCTCGTCGGCGCGGTGGTCGCGAAGGGGCTCGTCAGTGGGGCGAGAACGGTCGCGGAACATCCGCTGCGATCGGACGGACGAGATCCTCGGGCCGGATGAGCCAGGTCGGCTCGGGGACGTCCTCGAGCTCGTAAAAACCGCCGCAAAAGACCGCATGAGGGCACGTCTCGCAGACGGGCTTTTTCACGCGCCGCTCGCGCAGGTACTCGAAGAGGTTCACCTCCTCGTTGTTCACGAAGAGCATGTGCCGCTCGAGCTTGAGCATGTCGCCCATGAGGAACGCCTCGTAGCCGGGCATGAAGCAGAACGGCAGGTTGATCACCTGGATCTTCATGCGATCGCGGAAGGCATCGATGACGCGGATCGTCTCCGCGGCGGCGACCTCCGTGTCGGGACAAACCGAGCTCGTGGCGCGGCCGAAGGGCGTGAGGAACTGGATGTTGAACCAGCGCAGGCCGAGGTCGAGGACGAGCGCGGCCACCTCGAAGAGCTTCTTGTGGTTCGACTTGGTGAGCGTGATGTTGGCGCCGAGCTCGACGCCGGGCGGGGCGAGGCGGACGAAGTTACGCACGCCTTCGCAGGTCTGATCGAAGGCCTCGGCGACGCCGACGTTCTGCGCGTGGGTCTGCGCGTCCGGGCCGTGGATACTCGTGAGGATCGAGGTGACGCCGGAGTGCACGAGCTTCTTCGCGTAGTCCTCGTAGCTCGACATGCGCGCGTTCGTGGTGACGTTGACGCGCTCGTAGCCGATCCTGCGGGCGAACTGGACGAGCCGGACGAGGTTCGGGTTCAGCGTGGGTTCGCCCCCGTCGAAGTCGAGCAACGTGACGCCGAGCTTTCGGTACTTCACGAGCAGCTCGCGTTGCCGATCGACGTCGCCGTCGAACTGCGTGCGCGTGCCGGTCGCGCAGAAGGTGCAGCGGTTGTTGCACTTGTAGGTGACGTTCATGATCACCTTCTTCGGGCCCTTCGAGGCCTCGATGCGTTGATCGAACGTCCACTTGAAGCGGCGCAGATCCTCGGCGGAGAAGGCGTCGGTCTCGATCGTGGGCGTCTTTTGGAAACGCGGGCCCCAGTCCTCGATCAGGGGGAGCGCGCGGCCCTTCTTTTTGGCCTCGGCGCCGAGGCGCGTGCCGGGCAAGGGCGTGGCGAACTGGACGCTCGGGAAGGCGCCCGTCTGCTCGTAGAGGTCGAGGGCGAAGGCGAGCGTGCCGTTGATGTCGCGTTTCGTCTCGCCGGGCAGGCCGATCATGAAATGCACGAGCATCGGAAGCTCGGCCTTCTGGGCGAGAGAAGCCGCGGCCTGGATCGCGGCGAGGTCGAGCTGCTTGTCCACGACCTCGTCGACGACGCGTTGCACGCCGCTCTCCGCGCTGACGGAGAGCGTGGTCGACCGCCCCTTCATGGCCTCGACGTGGCGCGGAAGGACGTAGTCGGCGCGCACGCCGTTGGGGATCTCGAAGCGCAGATCGTGCTTTTCCAGGAGCTCGAGCACGGCGTCGAAGTGGCGCTCGTTCACGTTGACGAGCTCGTCGAGCAGGTGCACACGACGCACGCCGCGCGCCGCGAGATCACCGAGGAGGCGGTCGAGGTAGGCGGGTGCGTAACGACGCTGGGTCTTGGGCCGGACAAGCTCGCCGCCTTTGCGTGCCGTGGGGTTCGAGGAGCAATGCACGCAGCGGTAGGGGCAGCCGCGGCTCGTCAGGAGGGGCGCGCTCGCGGCGTCGATCGGGAAGGCCCAGTGAGGCCGGCCGAGGCCGCGGATCGTGTCCTCGTGGAAACGAAAATAGGCGGGCAGATCGACGAGGTCCCACGCGGGCAGCGGAAGGTCGTCGAGGCGCGGCGGCTCCTCGGGGACGAGGGCAAAAGGCTGCGCGGGCCGGCCTTCGCGGAGGAGATCGGCGAAGACACGCGCGAGGACGCCCTCGGCCTCGTAGCGGATCAACACGGAGACTTCGGGGTAGGCGGCGAGGATCTCGCTCGAGGGGACATCGACGACGTGCTGGCCGCTCTGGTAGAGGTCTGCCAGGACGATGGGACGATCCAAACGAAACGCGGCGAGGGCACCGAGGAGTTTTCCGAGCAAACCGTCGCGCGAAGGTGGCCGATGAAAGGGCGTGTACGCGACGAGGACGGCGTCCGTGTCCTCGTGAATGCGCGCGAGGACCTCCTCGATCGGCGCGCCGAGCCGTACGTACCCGCTGTCTCCCTCGGGGTCGGGCGCGAGCGTCGCTCCCTCCATCGCGAGGGCGTCGACGAGGTCGACCTCGAAGCCGGCCTCGCGCAGGACGGCGGCGGCCTGGACGGCGCCGAGGTCGGCGAAGTAGGGGTAGTCGATGAAGTCGCGCGAGACGCGGATCGGAGGGAAAACGATCGCGATGCGAAACATCGGCCGTATCGTATAAGGGAAGGGCTCCGCATGGCGAAGGTTGTTTCCCAGAAAAAAGTGGCGCGTCTGTGTTTCTCCCTCGCGGCGGCGCTCGTGGGGCTCGTCGTGGCCTCGCCGTCGAACGCGCAGCAGCAAGGCCCGCGTGGAGGACGGAGCACGACCGACGCGCAGGCCGAAGCGAAAAAGGAAGAGGCCGGCGTACGCACGCTCGGGACGAGCGGGCTCGAGGATCCGAACGATCCGACGTTACGCGTGGTGACCAACGAGCGGCGGAGCAGCTTCACGTTCGGGCTCGCGCTCGGCGCGACGCTCGGCAGCGCGGCGGGTTTTCCCAACGATCCGACGAAGATCGGCCTCCTCCGGTATTACACGGACACGGGCCTCGGCGCTGGCTTCGGCGGGCGTGCCTGGGCCGGCGTGGCGCTGCGCGATTTCCTGACGTTTGGCCTGACGTTCGGCGCGATCGGGATCGACGCGGGCGACAAGGTGTATTTCGGCGGCACGGTCGGGTTTCACACGGAAGTTTTTCCGGTGTATTTCCTCGGCGGATCGTTTCGCGACCTCGGCATCATGGTCGAGACGGGCGTGGGGACGGCGATCGTGACGCCGGCCGATGATCAGGACACGTTGCTCGTCGACGGAGGGTTGACCTCGTCCGTGGGCGTGGGCGTGTTTTACGAGGGGCTACGTTTCGGGTCGAAGCTCGGAATGGGGCCGTATCTTTCGTACGATTACCTGTACGGGTCGTCGATCCGCAGCGGGGCTTTCGTGCTCGGGTGGCGGACGGCGATGTATCCGCTGCACAAGTAATAAATCGAAGAGGAGCCCGATGCCTGCCCCGAAGCTCCTCCTCCGCGTGGCCGTCGGAAGTATCGCCGTCAGCCTGATCGTGCTCGGGTTGAAGGCGCTCGCGTACGGGGTGACCGGATCGGTCGCGCTTTATTCGGATGCGCTCGAAAGTATCATCAATATCGTGACCGCGATCACGGCCTTCGCCGCGCTCCGGCTCAGTGAAAAGCCGGCCGATCAGAATCATCCTTTTGGTCACCACAAGGCGGAGTATCTATCGGCGGTCCTCGCGGGCGTGCTCATCGTCCTGGCCTCGATCTCGATCTTGCGGGAGGCGTATGGTGCCTTCAGCCATCCGCGTAGGCTCGACGCGCCCTTGCCCGGTCTCCTGCTGAGCCTCACGGCGACGGCCATCAATGCCGCATGGGCGCTCTTGCTGATCCGCGTCGGCGGAAAACATCGATCCCCCGCGCTCCGGGCGGATGGGCGCCATATCCTGACGGACGTGATCACGTCGGTCGGCGTGTTGGTAGGTCTCGTCGGCGCGCTCGCCCTCGACATGCCGATCCTCGACCCGATCCTGGCGGCGCTCGTCGCCCTCAACATCCTGTGGATGGGCTTCCGGCTGATGAAAGAATCGGTCGGCGGATTGATGGACGAGGCGGCGCCGCGGACCGCGCTCGATACGATTCAATCGATCATCGCCAGGGAGTCGGAGGGCGCCATCGAGGTGCACGATCTTCGCACCCGTCAGGCAGGCCGCGCGACGTTCATCCAGTTCCATCTGGTGGTGGGCGGCGACATGAGTGTCTCCCGCGCCCACGAGCTGTGCGATCGCCTCGAACAGGCGTTGAGAGAGGCCGTCGAGGGGGCGATCGTGACGATCCACGTCGAGCCGGCCAACAAGGCCAAACATCAGGGGATCCGCGTCCGTTAGGGCTCACATCCCCACGAAGACATCGTCCCACTCTTCCTCGCCGAGCAGCCATTCGAGCGCTTTTCGTCGCTCCAGAAGGACGCTCGGCTGGACCTTGCCCGGCAAGGGCATCCGTCTTCGCGCGGCGATCTCGATTCCACGGTGCAGGCACCGGGCGAGGTCACACGCCGCGAGCACCTCCTCGTGGCGGCGCAATCGGCAGCGCTTGCGCAAGGCGCGCACGTCGCGGGCGTCGTCGAGCTCGCCGAAGATCATGGCAAGCTCGGGGCCGCAGATACGCGAAGAATCGATCGCGCGGAAAAGCGAGGCCGCCCAGCCGAGCGCCCAGAGCGCCTCCATACGGTCGAGCAGGCCCGCGGGGACGTCCTCGGCGCGACCCTCGAGCACACGCGCCTCCGAGGGCGAAAGCGAGCCCGTGAGCCCGATCTCCGAGACCCAGTCGGAGGCAACCTCGGGCGGCATGCCGGAGGCGCACGCGATCACGGCGTCGAGCGCGAGCATGCGGTCCACGACCTCGTCCTTGTCCCGCAAAACCCCGCGGTCCGTGGTGAGGGGCAAGCTGACGTCCACCGGATACCCGAGCCGCCGCGCCATGAAAAGCGAGCGCTGGCGAATCATGCGGAGCGCCTCGGCATCCATGGTCGAGACCCCCGGTGCGTGGCTTCCAGGCGCCCTCATGGTTTTCCTCGCCAAACACCCGACACGACCCGCTCGTGCCCGCCGAGGTCTTTTCGGATCTGGATCTCCGAAAAACCACGCTCCGCAAAAAGAGCGCTCACGTCGGGCGCCTGGCCGGCCATCAATTCGACGGCGAGCACGCCGCCCTCGGCAAGATATCGCGGGGCCTCGTGGACGATACGCCGCAGGATCACGAGACCGTCCGGGCCACCCGCGAGCGCGAGGCGGGGCTCGAAGGCGCGGACGTCGACCATGAGCGTGTCGATCTCGTCGTCCGGGATGTACGGCGGGTTCGCCGTGATAAGGTCGAAAACGACAGCGCGGCCTTCGAGCGCGGCGAAAAGATCCGAGACGCCTATCGCGCAGTTCGTCGCGCCAAGGCGAACCACGTTCTCCCGCGCGACGACGGCCGCGTCGGGCGAAAGATCGAGGCCCAGCACGCACGTCGTCGGACGTTCACGCGCGAGCGAGATCGCGACGCAACCCGTACCGGTGCAGAGGTCGAGCACGCGGGCCGAGAGGTCGAGGTGGCGCGTGCGTTCGAGGCCAACCTCGACGAGCGTCTCGGTGTCGGGGCGCGGGACGAGGACGCGGCGATCGACACGAAAGGTCCTGCCGTAGAACTCGCGTACGCCGAGGAGATAAGCGATCGGCTCGCCGGCGCGCCTGCGCTGGTAGAGCTCGCGGTACCGGGTGAGCTCGGCCTTGGCGAGGGGGCGCTCGGCGTCGATGAGGAGCTTGATGCGGTCGGTGTGGAGGACGTGGCAAAGCAGGAGCTCGGCGTCGAGGCGCGCCGACGAAAAGCCGCGCTTCTTGAGGTCGTCCACGGCCCACGTGAGCACACGGCGAATCGTCCACGTCTCGCCCGGCGCCTCGCCGCGCGTCGCCGTCACGGAACTGCGCCCGCCTCGGCGACGCGGCCGATCGTCTCGGCGACGATGCCAGAGACCTCACGGCGGATCTCCTCGAGCCGCTCGGTCGTTTTGGCCTCGAAACGAAGCACGAGGACAGGCTGCGTATTCGACGCGCGGCAGAGGCCCCACGCGCCGTCCCCGAAATCGAAGCGACCCCCGTCGATGTCGAGCACGGGCCTCCGCTCGCGATAATGGGCGACGACACGGGCGACGACGGCGAACTTGATCGCGTCGGGGCAATCGACGCGGATCTCGGGCGTGGCGAAGGTCTCGGGCACGTCGGCGAGCAGCTCACGCAGGGTCTTGCCCTCGGAGGCGACGATCTCCACGAGCCGCACGGTCGCGTAGATCGCGTCGTCGAAGCCGGGCCAACGGTCGGCGAAAAACATGTGGCCGCTCATCTCGCCCGCGAGGAGCGCGCCTTCTTCCTTCATCTTCGTCTTGATGAGCGAGTGCCCCGTCTTCCACACGAGAGGCCGTCCGCCGTGCTTCTTGATGTCGGCGTAAAGCGTCTCGGAGCACTTCACCTCGCCGAGGATCGTGGCCCCGGGGTGCTCGCGGAGCAGGGCGCGGGCGTAGAGCAGGAGCAGTTTGTCCCCCCAGACGACCTCGCCCGTCTCGTCGATCGCGCCGATACGATCGCCGTCGCCGTCCCACGCGACGCCGAGCGTGGCGCCCGTGGCGAGCACGCGCTCGCGCAGCGCGGCGAGGTTTTCCGGTACCGTGGGGTCGGGGTGGTGATTCGGGAAACGCCCGTCGATGTCGCAATAGAGGGCTTCGGGCGAGAGACCCAGCGCGCGGAGGGCGGTGATGCCGAGCGGGCCGGCAGCGCCATTGCCCGCATCGACGACGAAACGAACGTCCGTGTGCGCGAGGCGGCTCGATTGACGGACGGACGCGACGTACGCCTCCACGACGCTCGTCTCGCTCGCCTGGCCCCGCGCAGCCGGCGGATCCGCGGCGGCTGCGTCCGCTTCGAGGAGATCGGCGAGGGCCTGGAGGTCGGCGCCGTACAACGACGCCTTGCCACGCATGAGCTTGAAGCCGTTGTCGGGCGCCGGGTTATGGCTCGCGGTGATCATCACCGCGCCGTCGGTCTCGAGGTGGTGGGCCGCGAAATAAAGCATCGGCGTCGGTCCCACGCCGACGGAGACGACGTCGGCGCCGCCCGAGAGCAAGCCCTCGGTGAGCGCGGCGAAGAGCCGTTCGCTCGAGAGGCGGCCGTCACGCGCCACGGCGACGCGGGACTTTTTGGGGTTCGGGGCGGAGGACGACGAAGGCGATCCGGAGCCCCGAGCGTTGACGTCGAGGTTCGGGGCAGAGGACGCGCCGAGGCCCAGGATCTGGCGCGCTTCGTCGACGGTGGCGGGGCGGCGGCCGGTGTCCTTGATCAAGCGGGCGGCGACCTCGACGAGATCGCCGTTCGACTTCGCCATCTCGCCGTTCGGGAGATAGAGGTGATCTTCGAGGCCGGTGCGGATGTTGCCGCCGAGCACCACGCCTGTCGCGAGCATGCGCCAGTGTCCGTGGCTGATCGCGATGACCTCCCACTCGGAGCCGGCGGGCATGATCTTGGTCTGGAGCTGGAGGGACTCGACGTGTCCGGGGATGCCGCCGAGCACGCCGACGATGAAGGAGAA
>JANMGF010001636.1:0-4029 GCA_031374535.1 Polyangium sp. (in: bacteria) | reverse complement strand
CAAACGCCTCAAGCAAAACCCCGAGACGGCGGGCATCCCCGTCATCATGGTCACCGCGAAGGGTGAAGAGGTGGATCGCGTCGTCGGCTTCGAGCTCGGCGCCGACGACTACGTGGTCAAACCCTTCTCCGTGCGTGAGCTCATCCTGCGGGCGCGGGCGATCCTCCGCCGCACCGAAGGCACGCCGACGTCGGACGCGAAGTTCGACTTCGGCATCCTGCGCGTCGATCGCGCCGCGCATCGCGCGTGGGTGAACGGCGAGGAGATCTCCTTCACCGCGCTCGAGTTCAAGCTGCTCGTCGTGCTCTTCGACCGGCGCGGCCGCGTGATGACGCGCGACACCCTCCTCGACGAGGTCTGGGGCTCGCACGTCGACGTGACGGCCCGCAACGTCGACACGCACGTCAAGCGCGTGCGCGAAAAGCTCGGCCTCGCCGGCGACTACATCGAGACCGTGCGCGGCGTCGGCTACCGCTTCCGATCCGAGCCCGGCGAGCTCTCCTCGTCGTCTTCTTCCGAAGACGAATGAAGGGCCGCCTCGGCATCCGCGCGAAGCTCATCTTCGCGTCGGTCGTGCTCATGCTCCTCGCGGGCTTCGCGATCGAACGTTTCGGATCACGCTCTCTCGAAGCGCTCATGATCGAGCGCACGAGGGTCCAGCTCACGGGCGAGCTCGCCCTCTGCGAGGACATCGTTCGCCGTCGCTGCGAGGCCGCTGCCTGCGCCGAAGGCACGACGCTCGACGCGCTCACCGACGAGCTTGGGGTGCTCTCGGGCGGACGCGTCACGCTCATCGCACCGAGCGGCGCCGTCCTCGGCGACTCCGAGCTCACCGCCGACGAGGTCGCGCGCGCGCCGAACCACGCCTCCCGCGAGGAGATCGCCGCCGCGCTCGCGACCGGAACGGGCCACTCGTTCCGCCACAGCGGCACCCTCCACCAGCGCATGATCTACGCGGCGCGCCGCTACGCAACACCCGCGCACGGCGTCTCCGTCGTGCGGATGGCCGTGCCGCTCACGGGCATCGACGCCGCCATCGGACGCGCGCGCCTCTTCCTGCTCGCGGGCGTCGCCGTGGCGATCGCCGCTGCCGCCGCGATGAGCGCGTTCGGCGCGCACCTGCTCACGCGCCCCGTCCGCAGCTTGACCGAGGCCGCGCTCGCCATGGCCGGCGGTAACCTCGCGATCCACGCCCCTGCGCAGGGCTCCGACGAGACCGCGCAGCTCGGCCGCGCCCTGAACCGCCTCTCCAGCGAGCTGCTCGCGGCGATCGAGGAGCTCCGCGACGAGCGTGATCTGCTCGCCTCCATCCTCGACGGCATGAACGAAGGCGTGCTCGTCACCGACGGCGACGCCCGTATCGTCCTCGCCAACCGCGCGCTCCGGGGCATGACCCTCGTCGGCGAAGGCACGATCGGCAAGAGCGTGATCGAGGTCATCCGCAACGCCGCGCTCCAGGAGGCGCTCGATCGTGCGGCCGAGAGCAGCGAGGCCATCGTGCGTGAGGTCGAGCTCTCGGGCCTTTTGCCGCGCAAGCTCCTCGTGCGTGTCTCGAAGCTCGCGAGCCGCAAGGAGCGTGATCGTCCGGGCGCTTCGAGTGATCGTGGCCTCATCGCCGTCTTCCACGACGTCACCGATCTGCGCCGCCTCGAGACGATCCGCACCGACTTCGTGGCGAACGTCTCCCACGAGTTACGCACCCCGGTCACGGCCATCAGCACCGCGGCCGAGACGCTCCTCTCCGGCGCCCTCGGCGAGCCGGAGGAGGCCGCCGAGTTCGTCGACGTCATCGATCGTCACGCCAAACGCCTGCGCCAGCTCGTCGACGATCTGCTCGATCTCTCGAAGATCGAGAGCAAAAACTTCCGGCTGAAGCTCGTCGAGCAGGACGTGACCCCGGCCCTCACGCACGTCGCGCGGCTCCTCGAAGAGGCCTCGCGGCGCCGCAAGGTCGAGCTCCGCGTCGAGCGCCCCGAGGGCCCTTTGCAGGCGCGTATCGATCGCCGCGCCATGGAGCAGGTCCTCATGAACCTGCTCGACAACGCCACCAAATACGCCGGCGACGGCGCGCGCGTCGTCGTCACGTCGCGTCCCAAGGCGGGCGGCGGCGTGGAGATCAGCGTCAAGGACGACGGCCCCGGCATCTCCCCCGCGCATCTCGGCCGCATCTTCGAGCGTTTTTACCGCGTCGACGCGGGCCGCTCGCGTGAGCTCGGGGGCACGGGCCTCGGGCTCAGCATCGTCAAGCACCTCGTGGAGCTCATGAACGGCACCATCGACGTGGAGAGTGAGCTGGGCCAGGGCTCCACGTTCACGGTCCGGCTTCCGCCCACGGGCGAAAGAGCCTCCCGCGACCGCGGCTGAAATATTATTCCATTCTGCCTTTTGCGAGCGCCCCCGGCTCTGGCACATTTCGATCATGCTGAGCCGTAGAAGCTTCCTTCGTGCAACCGTCGTCACCCTCGGCGCCGCCGTCGTTCCTGGCTGCGGCGACGAGGCCACGCCCTCCGCGAGCAATCGCGACCTCGTGGAGGGGAAAGGGTATTTCCCCCAATCCGTCGCCTCGGGTGATCCGCGCCCCGAGAGCGTCGTGGTCTGGACCCGCATCGCCGACGCGGAGAAGGCGGGCTGGGACCTCGACGTCGAGCTCGAGGTCGCGCTCGACCCCACATTCACGAGGATCGTCAGCTCGGGCGTCAAGCTCAAGGCCCTCGCCGCCTACGACAACTGTGTCAAGGCGCGGATCATCGGCGACCCCGGCAAGACCTACTACTATCGATTCATCTACGAACGCGAAGGCATCTCGTACGTGTCCCGCGTCGGCCGCACGAAGACGGCGCCCGAGGACAACGCGGACGTCTCGGTGCGTTTCGCCTTCATTTCCTGCCAGGATTTCGTGGGGCGTTATTACAACACCCTGCTCGCGCTCGCGACCGAGGAACTCGATTTCGTGGTACACCTCGGCGATTACGTCTACGAGACGACGGGCGACCCCTCGTTCCAGACGCCCGACGAGGCCCGCAAGGTCGTCTTCGGAAAGCCCGAAGAGGCGATCGAGCTTTCGGCCGGCGTCGATACGAAGTTCTATGCCGCGCGGAGCCTCGACAACTACCGCGATCTTTACCGCACCTATCGCTCGGATCCCGCGCTCCAGGCCGTACACGAAGCGTTCCCGATGATCCAGACCTGGGACGATCACGAGTTCTCGAACGACTGCTGGGGCGCGAACGCCAATTACCTGAGCGGCCGGATGAGCGAGCTCGACGTCGCGCGCCGCAAGGCGGCAAACCAGGCCTGGTTCGAATACCAGCCTGTCGACTACGCCGACGACCCCGATTTCACCTACGATCCCAAGGTCGATCCCCCGAACGACATCCGCATCTATCGCGATTTCGCGTTCGGCAAACACGTCCACCTCGTCGTCACGGACCTGCGGAGCTACAGGCCCGATCACCTCGTCCCCGAGGACGCCTTCCCCGGCGCGGTCATCTTCGACCAAGCCTCGCTCACCGCATCCCCCTTCGGCCTGCCCGGCCCCACGGTCGCCACGCCTTACGTCGATATCGAGACGCACGCGGGGGGCCTTTACAAGGGCGTCCTTTCGCAGGTCGCGACGGCCTCGGGGTACGACGCCACGAAGATCACGGGCAACGTGAGCGCCGATTACATCAACGCTGTCGTCGCCCAGGTCAACGGCGGCCCGGTGCCCCCCGATCCGATCCTCCCGCTCGTGGATACGACCGGCCTGCCGCGGGGCATTTCGTATTTCGATCTCAACAAGGTCGGCTTCTACGCCCAGATCGGCACGCGATATTTCGTGCACAAGGACGCGTTCGACATCTATAGCTCGCTCCGATACGCCGCCGATCCGAAGAGCCAGGACGTCATGGGCGAGGCTCAGGAGACGTGGTTCCTCGAGACCCTCACGGCCTCCACCAAAACGTGGAAGCTCTGGGCGAACGAGTTCAACATCGTCCCCATCCAGGTCGCAGCCAAGGATCGGCGCCTTCGCGCTGGCCAGGGCCTCGG
>JANMGF010000471.1:0-5243 GCA_031374535.1 Polyangium sp. (in: bacteria) | reverse complement strand
GTTTTTGCACGACGAACGACACGTGTTCTGGTGGATCGTGCGTTGGCGGGGAGCCCCCCAACTGCGACGATTACAACCCTTGCACGGACGACTTCTGCAACCTCGGCGCGAGCACGTGCATCTTCACGAACATCGACGGCCAGGTGACCCCCGGCGCCACGCAGAACCCGGGTGATTGCAAGCAAAAGCTCTGCGTCAATGGCAAGGACACCGACGTCACCGACGACACGGACGTGCCCGTCGACGTGAATCCCTGCACGGACAACGTCTGCACGAGCGGCGTCCCGTCGAACCCGGCCACGAGCTCGGGGACGTTGTGCACGCCCGAGGAGAAGGAGGTGTGCGACGGCGCGACGAACTGCGTCCAATGCACCCTGCCGATTCATTGCATCGGCATCATCGCCGAGGACGAGTGCACGAAGGCCGGCTGCGTCAACAACGTCTGCGTCGAGCAGTACAACGGGACGGACACGCTGGCGAGCCCGGCCCTGCAGACCGCCGGCAACTGCAAGAAGATTGTCTGCGATGGCAGCGGCGGGACGACGGAGGCCACGGACGACGCCGACAAACCGAACGACGGCGAGGCCTGCACGACCGATAGCTGCTCGAACGGCAATCCGGTCTCCATGGACGTCGCGCAGGGCGTGTCCTGTGGAATGAACTCGGTCTGCAATGGGAGCGGTGATTGCGTCGGATGCAACGCGCCGACCGATTGTCAGGGCACGGACACGTTTTGCCAGAAGCGCACTTGCATCAACAGCATCTGCGGCGTCGACAACACGCCGAACAACACGCCGCTCCCCAACGGACAGACCGAGGACGACTGCAAGAGACTCGTCTGCAATGGCATGGGCGTCACGGTGACCGTCGCGGATTCCATGGATCCCCTGGTCGACGGCAACCAATGCACGCAGGACACGTGCAACGGGACCACGCCGTCGAACCCGAACCAGCCCGCCAACACGACCTGCAACCAGAACGGCGGTGACGTCTGCAACAGCGGCGGCCAATGCAAGAAATCGAACGGGAAGAACTGCGCCGCGGGCGGCGAGTGCGCGAGCACGAACTGCGTCGACACCGTCTGCTGCAACGATAGCTGCAACACGACCTGCCGGTCCTGCAATGTGTCCCCCAACGCCGGAACGTGCTCGAACGTGCCTTCGGGTACGGACGACGCGCCCTCGTGCACCGGCACGAACACATGCAATGGCAACGCTCAATGTAAGAAGGAGGACGGGATCAGCTGCTCGGCCAACTCCGAATGCCTGAGCGGCAGCTGCGTCGACGGCATCTGTTGCGAGAATGCCTGTGGCGGGACGTGCAAGGCGTGCAACATCACGGGCAATTTCGGAAAGTGCGTGAACATCGCCGCTGGCCAGACGGACACGTTCCCGGCCAATGCGTGCACGGGCGCGAACCAGTGCGACGGTAACGGTAATTGCAAGAAAGCCACCGGGCAGGGTTGCGGCGGCGTGAATGATTGCGTCAGCGGCTTCTGCGTCGACGGCATCTGCTGCGCGACGGATTGCACCGGCACGTGCAAGGCGTGCAACGTCTCGGGGATGCTGGGGACCTGCGGGAACACGCCGTCGGGGCAAGACGATACGGGTTGTTCGGGCACGAAGTCGTGCGACGGCACGGGGGTCTGCAAGGACGACAACGGGCAGTCGTGCACGGCGGGGACGGCGGCCCAGTGCCTGAGCGGGATCTGCGCTGACAACACCTGCTGCAATGCCACCTGCACGGAGACGTGCAAGGCGTGCAACGTGTCCGGGGACGAGGGCACCTGCACGAACGTGCCCGCGGGCGTCGACGACGGGAACGCGACCATGACGTGCACGGGCGCGACGCAGTCCTGCGACGGCGCGGGCGCGTGCAAGAAGGACGATGGTGCGATGTGCACCCTGGGCACCGAGTGCGCGAGCGGCTTCTGCACGGACGGCGTTTGCTGCGGGACCGCGTGCACGACGACGTGTTTCCAGTGCAACAAGGCGGGCAGCGAGGGCAGTTGCGTCGAAGTCGCGCAGTATTCGGAGGACACCTTCCCCGCGAACGCCTGCACCGGCAACATGAGCTGCAACGGGGCGGGCGCGTGCAAGCTCGACAACGGTGAGAATTGCGGCAACGACGACAGCCTTTGCGCGAGCAACAACTGCAACGGTGGGAGCAACAAGTGCCAGTAGCAGGTCATCGCCTGCCCCTCGTATCTCGGAGTTCCGTTCAGAAGTAGCGATCTACGCCCCATGCCCAACCGCCTCCGCGTCCTCACCGCCCTCCTCGCCACGTTCTTCACCGCCGCCGTCTTCTCGCAAGCTGCCTCCTGTGGGCTCGAGACCAACGGGAGCGCGCCGCCCGAGGACACGGAGGCCTGCATCGCCGACGCGAACTGCGACGACCAGAACCCCTGCACGATCGACGTGTGCGGGGGGGACGGCACGTGTGTCCGCACGCCGGTGGGCGACGGACCCATGGCCGGACAAACGGCCGGTGATTGCCAGCGGATTGATTGCGTGGCCGGCGTCGTCGTCACGGCGAGCGACGACGCCGATATCGAGGACGACGGGGAGATCTGCACGACGGACGCGTGCGTGATGGGCGCCCCGGTGCATGCCGCGGTCCCGAACGGCACGGAGTGCACGGCGGGTATCTCGCTCGGGACCTGCCAGGGCGGGTCGTGTACGGTCGAGTGCAGCGCAGAGAACCTCTGCAACGACGGGAATCCTTGCACCGAGGATACCTGCAATGCGGGCACCGGGACCTGCCTCTTCGTGGAGTTCGACGGCGTGTCGACGCCTGGCTACGTGCCCGTGCCCGGCGATTGCGTGCAACACATCTGCGTCGCTGGCGTCGATACCGCCATCGACGACGATACGGACGTCCCGGAAGACATGAACACGTGCACGCTCGACGTGTGCACGATGGGCGCCCCGACGAACCCGCCCCTGCCCGCGGGCGAGCCGTGTGCGCTGAATCCACCCGAGGTCTGCGACGGCGCCTCGAGCTGCGTCGAGTGCAACGTGCCCGCCGATTGCGTTCTCTTGCCCCCGGACGACGTCTGCCAGCAGCGCACGTGCGTAAATCACGTCTGCGGCCAGACCTTCGCGCCCGGCGGCACGACGTTCTCCAGCCAGACGGCCGGCGATTGCGAGCGGGTCGTGTGCGACGGCGCCGGCGCGACAGAGGTGGTGGTCGACGACGCCGACCTGCCGAACGACAACAACGACTGCACGCAGAACGTATGCACGAGCGGCGTCCCGTCTTTCGTGAACGAGGTCCTCGACACGAGCTGCGGCGCCGGGCTTTATTGCGACGGCAAAGGCACGTGCGTCGGCTGCAACGACGCCAGCCAGTGCGACGGCACGGACGACTTCTGCAAGGTCCGTACGTGTTCGAACAACGCGTGCGGGTCGATCTTCACGCCCCAGGGCACGGATCTCCCGAACGGGCAGATGGCCATGGATTGCAAGGTCGTCGAGTGCGACGGCCAGGGCAACATCGTCACGTCGACGGACACGTTCGACAGGCCCGTCGACGGCAACGAATGCACCGAGGACGTGTGCAGCGCGGCCGGCACGCCGTCGAACCCGAACCAGCCCTTGAACTTCGCGTGTAGCCAGAACGGCGGCACGTTGTGCAACGGCGCGGGCGCATGCAAGAAGGCGCCCGCGGCCACGTGCGCCGGGGCCGTCGAGTGCTTGAGCGGCCATTGCGTCGATGGCGTCTGCTGCAATGCCTCCTGCAGCGAGACGTGCAAGGCGTGTGACGTCGCGGGCGACGTCGGCACGTGCACGAACGTGGCGCAGGCGAGCGAGGACGTGCCGACCTGCACCGGCGCCAATGCCTGCGACGGCGTGGGCGCCTGCAAGAAAGACAATGGCCAGATGTGCGTGGTCGCCGCCGATTGCGTGAGCGGCTTCTGCGCGGACGGCGTCTGCTGCGACGGCGCCTGCAACACGGCGTGCCTGGCCTGCAATCTCCCGGGCAACGTCGGCACGTGTTCGATCCTCGCCTCGGTCGAGGACACGGCCCCGATGAACATCTGCGCCGGGACGAAGTCGTGTGACGCCACGGGCATTTGCAAGACCGAGGCGGGCAGCGCGTGCACCCTGGGCGGCGATTGCCTGAGCGGCAATTGCGTCGACGGCCTCTGCTGCGACACGGCCTGCACGGACACGTGCAAGGCCTGTAACCTCGCAGGGACGCCCGGGGTCTGCTCGTTCGTCGTGAATGGGCAGGACGATACGGGGACCTGTTCCGGGGCAAATCAATCCTGCGACGGCGCGGGCGGCTGCAAGAAGGTACAAGGCGAGACGTGCGCCGGGGCGGCGGAGTGCCTGAGCGGCTTCTGCGCCGACGGCGTCTGCTGCGACGGGGCGTGCGGCGAGACGTGCAAGAGCTGCAACCTCGCGGGCAGCGTGGGCGCGTGCACGAACGTGCCGATCACGCAGAACGACGCTCCCTCGTGCACGGGCGTGAGCTCCTGCGACGGGGCCGGGGCTTGCAAGAAGGACCCGGGAGAGCCCTGCGCGAACGGCGGGGAATGCGTGCTCGGGTTCTGCACCGACGAGGACGTGTGTTGCACGACGGCCTGCGTGGGCACGTGCCAGACGTGTAACCTCGCGGGCTCGCAGGGCACTTGCGCGAGCGTACCTTCGGGAGAGGACGATGCCGCCACGTGCGCGGGGGCGAACCAGTCGTGTAATGGCATGGGCGCGTGCCAGAAGGAGAGCGCGGAGGCTTGCGGCGCCGACGTGGACTGCCTGAGCGGCCATTGCGTGGACGGCCTCTGCTGCGATACGGCCTGCACGGACACGTGCAAGGCTTGTAACCTCGCGGCGGCGCCCGGCGTCTGTTCGTTCGTGGGGAGCGGGCAGGACGACACGAATACGTGTGTCGGGGCAAACCAGTCGTGTGACGGCGCGGGCGCCTGCAAGATGGTGCAGGGCCAGGCGTGCGGCGTGGATTCGAATTGCCTGAGCGGCCATTGCGTGGACGGCCTCTGCTGCGACACGACCTGCACGGAGACCTGCAAGGCCTGTGACCTCGCGGGCAGCCCCGGGGTCTGCTCGTTCGTCATGAACGGGCAAGACGATACCGGCACGTGCGACGGGTCGAACCTGACCTGCGACGGCGCGGGCGCGTGCAAGTCGACCGACGGCGCGACATGCGCGGCCAACGACGATTGCCTGAGCATGAACTGCGTGGACGGCGTCTGCTGCGACGGGGCGTGCGGCGAGACGTGC